>CAMJNF010000073.1 GCA_946407235.1 uncultured Fibrobacter sp.
GCTACAAGGTCATCAGCGATGGTACCGACAACCACCTCATCGTTGTCGACATGACTTCTAAGGGCGTTTCCGGTAAGGAAGCTGAAGTCGCTATGGAAAAGGTCGGCATCTCCTGCAGCCGTTCCACGATTCCGTTCGATCCGCGCAAGCCGATGGACCCGTCTGGTGTTCGTCTCGGTACTGCAGCTATCACGACCCGTGGCTTCGACGAAGAAGACACCCGCGAAGTGGCCCGCATTATCGACCGTGCAATCCAGGCTAAGGACGACGAAGCTGGTCTCGCCAAGATCCGCGAAGACATCGTCGCTCTCTGCAAGAAGCACCCGCTTTATAAGTAGGTTGTAGGTTTTAGGTTGTAGGGATTAGGTAATAATCGCTGCGCCGCCTACTATATCATTTCCGCCGCCTGTCCTCGCTTGACGGGGATGAGCGGGAATCGCCTATACAAGATTCGCCCCTGGTTTAAAGCCGGGGGCTTTTTGACGCATACAGCGTCCGCCTTTGCGCTCGGTCATATCGACAAACAAGTTTGTCGCTGCGGCTCTCGCTTGGGGGCGTTTTTATATTTCGATTGATTAATGGGAGAAAATTTCTCGCGATGCGCAGCTCATCCCTTTATGCAACGGATGCAACAAAATCGTAATTCCATTTCTTTGAATTGAACTGGGTTTCGTTCATTTGTCCTCTTTAAATTATAGATTAAATCCAAAAAGAGGTATGTGTTATGGATTTAATTTGTTGCAAATTTATGGAATTTAAAATTTTAGGAGTTCTGGGGACCCTGATATTTTTTTCTGCTTGCCAAGATAATTCCGCTTTTGCTTTAGGTGACGATAATCCGTCTGCTTCCCGATCGCTCGTTTTTCATCAGTCCAGTTTACCGGACACTTCTGGCAATGCTGTAGATCCAAAATTTAATTGCTCCGATTCGACTCGGATTATTGGCGAATTTACGGATGTCCGCGATGGACATGTCTATAAAACCGCGAAGATTGGAAACCAAGTCTGGATGGCCGAGAACCTTCTGTATAAACACGAAGAAGATGGCGTTCACTCGATATTCGATTATTCATGGAATGAGGCTTCGGGGGGTATAGAGGCGGGCTGCCCCGCTGAAGATTATTTTGTTCTAGAAGGCATTACTTTCAGGAATTGTCCTATGGCGATGCCTGCTCAAGGTCTTTGTCCCGATGGCTGGCGTTTGCCGACCGCCGATGATTTTAAAACTTTGATAGAATTTGCCGGTGGTTCCAAATATGCGGGCAAGTACTTGAAATCGACGATAGGGTGGGATGGTGTCGGTAATGGGGTGGATTGCTTTGGTTTCAACTTGATGCCTTCTACTAAGGATGGCTTTGCTGAAATTTTGAGTTCTGACGTGCGCTATTATGGCGATGTAACTACGCTTGGTTTTTCTAAACATTCCGCTCATGCCTTTTTTTGGACATCGCCAACAGATTGGGCTAATGGGAATATTGTCCGATGCATTCAAGGGGAAGGAAAAAAGGGCATGGATGTCCAGATTCATCGTGCCGAGAACACTTACGCTGGGGCTTTCGATTCCCTTACAGATGCTCGCGATGGGCACGTTTATAAGACTGTCGATATTGGCGGCTGGGTCTGGATGGCTGAAAATTTGACCTATGGTTCCAAAGAAAAATACAATTATGAAGAAATGGTAGACGCTCCGGTTACGGGTTGCTATTTGGACAGCTTGATTTGGGGCGATGATTTTGGAATGTGGAATTCTTGCACTGCGGCTTTGCCTATTCAGGGAATTTGTCCTGACGGCTGGCATGTGCCGAGTTCTTATGAATGGAATGTGCTCAGTGCTTTTGTAAACGGCTTGGACTATGCCGATGTTTTTGCTAAAGGTTTATTGACGGGCTCGATGCTGAAATCGACGACCGGCTGGCCCGATGGGAAAAACGGCATTGATGCTTACGGCTTCGGCGCAAAGCCTACAGATGGTAAATCTGAAGTTCGTTTCTGGTCCTCGACGAATGCGGCTACCGAATTTGACTGGTTTGGTAACATCTTTTTTGAAATAGGCGCAGATAGCGCTAAACTAGAAACTTATGAAATAGCTAAGTATCTCAATTTGGAGGCTCCCGTACGTTGCCTCAAGGATGGTGAAAATCAACTGCCGCCGCCCTATACGTATCCATCGGTTAAGTGCGACAAGCCTACGACCTACTCTGGTGAGTACGGCTCGTTTACGGATGAACGTGATGGCAATGTCTATAGAACTGTAGATATTGATGGCTTGGTCTGGTTTGTGGACAACCTAAAATATGAAATCCCAGATGGTCTTACTTTTTGTAATTGTGGCGATACGGCTTCTTGTGATGGCTGGGGGCGTTTGTATCCTTTTAAAGAAGCGAAGGTGGCATGCCCTGCGGGGTGGCGTTTGCCATTGTTTGAAGAAGTGATGCATTTAAAGGAACTAGAGGCGCAAACACACTATGATTTAGGGGGATGCGTTGGTAATGGTGATCTTTTAAGGGCTACTGAGGGATGGAAATACAGCCAAGGTAATGATATGTTTGGATTTGGCGCGGTTCCGGCAGGATTGAAATACTACAGCCAGAATGAATCTTCTGAAGTTACGGAGGAATACTGCAATCTGAGACCGAGGGAGAATGGTAGTGCGACTAGCCATGCGGCTTTCTGGTTTATCTTTAGAAATACGCTTGATGTTATGGAATTATATGGTGGCGGAGATATTGACTTACATTCGGCATCATCAAAAGGAGTTGCTTATTCAATCCGCTGTGTGAAAGAATAGACGAATGATTAATAATTGCTTCTCAAAACCCGCTACAGCGGGCGACCTCATACCTCGTACCTCATAGCTATTATTATCTTTGTGCTGATACTACGAGGTTTTATGCAGTCTTGGACCGAAATAAAGAACATTGAGAACCCCACTGAAGAACAACAGCTTGAAGCGATCAAGCTGAACTGGTACGCAATCAGCTTAATTCAGAATCCGACTGAAACAGTGCAAAAGGCTGCTTTTGAAAAAAATGAGCAGGCTATTCTTTACGTGAAGTGTGGCCCGTGCGAAGCTTTGAAGCAGGCGCTCAACGCTATGGACGAGGCTAAGTTCCTTGCTTCGTTCAAGGCCGAACCGAATTTGCTCAAGTTCATTACAAATCCGGAGCTTCTCAAGGCTGCTGTATCGCAGGATTGGAGAATCGTTCGCAAAATCGATGGTGCTTCCGATGAACTTTGGGCCGAGGCTGTTCGTCAGAGCGAAGATGCGTTGAAGTTTATTCGAAACCCTGGAGAAAAAGTACTTATTGCGGCGATTGAACGCGATTGGAAGTACATTCAGGAAATTGAAAATCCGACTGCTGCTGTTGTGGTGGCTGCGGTCAAGCAGGATTATCATGCGTTTGAATATGTGAGCATTCGCCGCCGTACAGAACAAGTGCAACTTGCCGCTGTGCGTACCGATTGGCGTTGCATCCAGTATTTGCAACGTGCAAGCGAAAATGTGCAGATGGAAGCCGTGCGCCAGTCCAAGGATGCGCTCAAGTTTATTAAAAATCCGGCTCAAGCAGTCAAGGACTTTTGCGCGTGATTGAACTTTCTTCGGTAACATTCCGTTATCCGAAATCATCATCGGATGCGCTTGCGAATATATCGCTGCGCATTCCGCAAGGGAGTTTTTTTGCTCTGATTGGTCCGAATGGCGCTGGAAAAACGACTCTGTTGCGCTTCCTTTGTGGCCGCTTTGGTGCATTTAAAGGCTCCGTTAAAATTGATGAATCCTTGCGCAATTCTGCAGGCTTTTTGAATTCTGAAAAGTATGGTGTCTTGCTCGAAAATCCGGGAGTTTATCCGAAACTTTCGATTAAAGAATACCTCCAGTATTTTACGGGCTTTTATGGCTTTGGCGAAAAAGATTGGAACGAAGACGGTGCCATTAGCAGGCGCTGTAGTTTTTTTGCGGAACGGTTGAATTTGCCTTCGCTCGACAAGCGCATGGAAACGCTTTCTTTGGGAAATCGTCAAAAAGTGCAAATCCTCCGAGCGTTACTGCATAGTCCAAAGCTTTTGATTCTCGATGAGCCGGTGGCAAATCTCGATCCGATTTCAAGAGAAACGGTGTGGCAGTTACTTGATGAATGGCGTACGCAAGAACAGGGGACTGCAATTGTTTGTTCGCATGTGCTTGCGGAAATGGACCAGTGGGCTACGGATTATGCCATTATTGACTGCGGTCGCGTCTTGAAAAGCGGGCGAGTTGCCGAAGTCGGTGATGATACCACCTCGTTCAAAATTAATGCAACTGGAGTATCTCTTGAACAAATCCGCGCAGCCCTTGACGCCGCCGGAATATCTGCTGACGTTAATCTTGAACATACAAGCCTATCAAAGCTTTATCGTTCGATAATTCAATAATTCCTAATTCCGACTTCCTAATTCCGAATTCATTAAAACGCTTGCGACAAGTCAAACGCGAAGCGTCCCCACTTAAATTTTGTGGAATTCTTTTTGTTTTCGTCTACGCTCGTAAGCCCCGTAATAATTGCATAGTCCAGGCGGAACGTCAGGAATTGCCAATGATAGCGGATGCCAAGACCCAGGCTTCCTTCTTGTGCAGAATTGAATTGGTCGTCTTTCATGTCCATGACTTTCGACCAGTCAAAGAATTGCACTATTTGCCAAGCTCTCATTGATTTCCATGGGAGCGTCCAGCGCAATTCCTCGTTTACGCGGAAATACATCGGCGTGAGTGCCGTGTTGGTCACTTCTTTTGTCGTGTCCTTCGTCACTACAGAGCCGTCTTCATCTTTTGTTGTAATTGTGGTCGGAACTTCTGATGTGTAGCTAGCGTAAATGCTGCGGAAGCGGTAGCCACGCACGGAACGGGAACCACCTTGATAGAACACGCGGGCGTCATCTTCGATGGCGGTGTTGAAAAATCTGCCGACACTGCCACTTAATGCTCCGTATAGCGTCCAGAATAACGGCATGTACAGGTTGACTGTCGCTTCGCCATAAGTGTAAATGTGTCCGTCTTCGTAGTCGTTCTTTCCGCTAAAGTTGGTGCCAAAACCTGCCGTGGGGAACATGCGAATGCCCTTTGTCGGATTGAAGTAGTCGTTGGTGTAGTCGAACGTCAAGCCGATTTCGCCTTTGAGCTTGAACAGCTTGTCTTCGTTTTTATTCACGTATCGAGTATCTATAGTACCGCGGAATCGAATGTTGTTTGTGATGCCGAATGTCAAGTCGCCGCGGTTGATGATTTCGTAACGCTCTTCGATACTGTCCGGATAGGCGGGCGGGTTAATCTTTTCGTGGTTGAAAGAAAGTCGGTCAACAAAACGGATTGCTGTCGGGATGAATGTGAATGCCGTTCCGAACAAGAGTGGGTTGGCGTATCCGAGTGTGATTTCTTGCTTGTGCTGTGCAATTTGGACGCTTGTCGAAAATTCATTGAACTTTCCAAAGAAGTTCTTGTGGTCTGCATAAGCCATGGCGCCGAAACCGTAAATTTCTTCGAAGAAAAATCCGTAACGGGCTTCGCCTGGCACGCGTTCAATTACATCGAGATGAACGTCCGAAAGCCCGTCTTCGCGCAGTTCATCGCTCAGCTTGACTTGCGTAAACAATTGCGTTGAATAGAGCTTGCTCTTGAAACTGAAATACTGGTTACCGTCAATGATTTCACCTTTAGGAATTCTCCAAAGTGAAGAAAGCCAGGAGGTGTCTGTCAGCCCTTGCTCGGGTGTTTGCTTCCTTTCGTTCTTGTTGATGACGCGCTGTGTAGTGGTGATTATGTTACCCATCAAGACTTTGGGCCCTGGGTTCACATTGATGATGACGTTGATTTGTTTTGCTGTTGTATCGACATGTTCTTCGGAAGAAATATAAACGTGCAAGTTACCTTGTTTGCGGTATGCTTTCTGGACTTCTTGTAAGTCCTCGGAAATGTCGTCCTGGTTGTAATATCTGTGCTTTGTAATCTTCAGTGATGCTAAATCTATAGGGATGGGTTCATCGCCTGAAGAAATGATTTTGGCATCGTTGAATTTATAGCATTCGCCTTCGCTTACAGTAATGTCGTAGTTTCGCTGGATGTTTCCGTTCGAAAGCGGTTCACGATTAATTTCCAGTTTTAAGTCGAGGCTGAAATAACCACGGGAAAAATAAAGGGCTTTTATATTTTCCGAAGAAAGGCGCATCAAGAAGTCTTGTTTGATGGTGTCGAGCTGTCCAAATTCATCGGGAATGTCAAGCTGTTCGTTTAACTGGAAACTAGAGAAAATCTTGTTGCCTTCGATGGAGACTGACCAAGGACTTTTATCATCGTTATCCGCAAATGCAATCGACGAAAAAAACAATAATGCACAAATCAATAAAATCATTTTGCTTTCTCCGTGGACGTGGAATCGCTAGGCTTCTTGTTACCAAACTTTTTAAAAGTCGTGGAATCGATAACGTCCGTATCGTTAGGCTGGCGCATCGCTCTTGGCGGGCGGACCGTTTCGCAGTGCCCGATACCTAAGATACAGGGGTTCCAGAACTTGTATGTATAGTTGATACCGATGTTCTTTTCGACACGGCTTTCGTTATTGCTTTCTGTACCAGAGTTAGAGGAGTATTGCTTCGAAATCAAAAGGCCGTTCAAGGATAACGTTGGCGAGAAGTGGTTCTTGTGCGAGTATTCCTTTTCCTGGAATACGGGGAGCGTGTAAGTGGCGCCAAATTGCAATGCCTGTTCGTAAACCGGGTCTATACTCTGGTCTTGCGTGTAACCGAAAATCAAGCTCAAGTTCTTGACCCAGCGATCCAGAGAAATCGGAACCTTGACGTACGAAGAGTCCTTGTCGTTGCCGGAGTTGTCAAACAGCATCACCTTCATGTCAATATCGCCAATGTAATCTCCGCCCAAAGTCTTGTTTGCGGTAGAAGAAATGACTTTACCAATGGCCTTGCCGGCAAGCTTGTTCCAGTCGGCTGTGACGCCATCTTCTGTAGCGACGCATCCAAGGAATATGTTGCGGTACGTATCTGCTGCAGTTGATTCTGTTCCGCAGTTGGAACTTGGCATCGGTTGCGGGTTTGTAATGGTTCCTTGAATATCAAAGTTGATTGGGCAAGTTTCTTTGTCCTTGTCCTCTTGTTCTGTACAATAGGGGAGTTCCTGCGTACTTGAAACATCGATAATGCCTTGCTGCCAAGGAACATCGTTCCACGAGAGATTGAAACTGCTGAGTTCGAATTCGTAAATGTCCTTAACACCGATGAAACCGTTGTCCGCATTGGTCACGTCGCCGCGTAAGAGAGGCCTTGTCGTCGTGCCGAGCACCCAAATGTCAAGCGTGAGCGGGAAAGAGGCAAAAGGCGAGATGATTTCGACGGAGTCGCTCTGGGAATCGCTGATGTGGAACGACAAGTCGATAGGACTCGATACAGAAATCTTGGCTTCGGTTTTTTCTTTGTTGCGGAGGTTGGCAATAGCATTGTTGAAGAGCGTTAGCAGCTTATCGAGAGAACTTGGCGTAATCTCGATATCCAAATCTTTTCTATAGACAAGCTTATCGATAATGAAGTTGCCGTTGACGCTCTTGTTCTTAATCTGTCTGTCTTGCGTATGCGGAATGTTGAGCGTAATATCGCTTTTGCCTTTCAAGTTTGCTGTACCGAATGTTTCATCATCGAACTTGTATAGAACTAGGGGAATGTTTGCGACGAGGGACATCTGCTCTTCGGTGTCTTCCAAGTGGCTAGTGACGTTTTTCACGGTGACAGTGTGGTTTTCCGTCTCGAGTGTGTAACTATCGGTGCTGATATCAATCGCTTCGAGCCTCATTGTTTTCAAGTCGTAAAGCAATGTTGCAAGGATCAGGTCTCCGCGGTCGTTCTGTGTCGAAATTTCGTTGATGGCGAGCATGCCGTCTTTGAGGTCGCCTCTCACGCGGAGCGGGAAATCCATCGGGAGCGTTCCGTAACGGACAATGGTGGAGTCCGACCAGAGTTTTGCTGAAATACCCGGCAAGCCTTCGCGGAGTTTAGCTTGTACATCAATCTTCAAGTCTGTCTTTTCAATTTCGGCTCGAGTTTCCGGGATTAGCCATGTTCCGCCTAGCTTGATTGTTCCCAAAAAGTCCAGATCGTTATTGATGGTACCATCGCCTTTAATGAAGCCTCCGTTCGGGCTTGTGTAGGTGAGGCTGACAAGCCTGTTGTCATCGAAAATGTTGTCTACAACAATGTTTGTATTGCCCGTCCAGACACCATTCATGATGTCGAAGTTGGTCAGGAGTTCAATTTTGTTCTTCTTTGCCGAAACGTTCAGCTGCTTGAGGTTCAAGAGCTTTGGAGGAATGTTGGTAAACTTCAAGTCCTTGAATTCGATGTTTCCTAGCATTCCGGATTCTTCATCGAACGTGATTTCACCATTGAAGCTACCCGAAGATAGCGTTGTGTCGCCGAGGGGCTCCAAAAGAATCGGCAAATTGAAGTTTTCTGCCGAAGCCCAGGAATGCAGAACTTGAATGGGGAGCACGGCTGTTGGCTTGAAGTCAGGATTAGAATCGTTCGGCAATACGAACGTTGCTTCCATGGCGACCTTGTTGCTGTTGTGCGTAAAGACTGCCGTATCGACAAATACGGTATCGCCAACTTCACGAATCTTGGTGTGGCCATGCACGATAAACGGTTCCACGTTTCCGTCGATATCGAGCTCAGCTTCGCCGACTCGTGAATCGAGGTTGTAGTCGATGGTTCCTGTAACGGTTCCCTTGAATTTATCGTTCAGTTCGATGTCTGAAAGTGGAATGGTGGATATTTCGGCATGGTCTGCTTGCGCCCAAACGAGAAGTGAATCGCCAACGTGTACAATCGTTTCGGCTGAACCACCGTTCTTTTGTGTTAAGCGCCATGATGTGTGGAGAGTTGGTTCGTGGTAATCGACATCGCCATTGATGGAAATTTCTTCGACTGGTGTGTAGATTGTTGCCTTCGGAAAATCGATGTATTTGCGGCCGAGGTCGAGCATGAGCTGCATGCGGAGCGAGTCTGCCTTGAAATGGTAAGCGTTGATGATGGAATCAATTTTGACGTAGGCACGCAACTTATTGTTCTGGAACGAGCCGATAATCTTGGGGTTCTTCCCGAGTTCGACGTTCCCCTTGACCCAGTCCAGCGCCCAAGGTTCCATGGCAGAAAGGTTGGCTGCAAAGAAAACCTTTAGGCTGTCCTTTGTCTTGACGTGCGCCCTAAGAACTGATCCTTCGCGCGTTTCGATGGAGGCATCGATGTC
This sequence comes from uncultured Fibrobacter sp., assembly GCA_946407235.1. Taxonomy (GTDB): domain Bacteria; phylum Fibrobacterota; class Fibrobacteria; order Fibrobacterales; family Fibrobacteraceae; genus Fibrobacter. Next base: position 9,284 of record CAMJNF010000073.1, read on the forward strand.
GTCGCCGGCCTTGGTAATTGATTGGATGTCCATGTCCATCGGCATCATCTGCGGGCCGAACATGGCGCTCATGTATGCGATTTCGCCTGAAAAATCGAAATCCAGTTTGTCGTTGATTGTGCCATCGAGATTGATGTGACCGCCTTCGTTGTTGCGGAATACGGATTCGATGTTCGTCAGCTTCGGCGAACCGTTGACTTTGATGACTGCATCGAGTGGCAGGAATGGCCAAAATTCTCCGATGTGGGTCTTTATCGTAAAATTGTACTGGAACGTTTTTTTCGTGAGCGATGTCGAAACGTTGCCGCTTACGTTGAGGTTGCTTATTCCCGGGATGGACTTGGGGAGCTTCATCGGAAGCATCTTGAATGGGTCCTTGACGTTCACATTCGTTGCAACCTTCAATTGAGTTACGTCATTTTTTGGGGCGGTCGCGTTGATGGTTATACTGTTGCTTGGCGTTGTGACTTTTGCGTTTGCGACGACGGTTGTTTTTTCGAAGTCCAAGTTAAGCTGCAGGTCGGTTGGTTCTGCGACGTAGGAACCTTGAATGCTGTCGGCGCTAAGCGCTAGGCTCCGCTGTCCTTTTGTTTGGGCGAGAATGTTTTTGGCACTCCAGCCCTTATCGCCCATTGTGAAGTCGAGTTTTCCAAGGCTGATTTTTACAGGGAGCGGAGATCGCCAGTTGTCGGGGATGGCGAACGCTTCAAGCTTGGTCGTATCGCTTGCGGTTGTTTTGCTTTTTGTCGTATCTGGAACCTGGTTTATGGAAACCTCGTTGATGTCCAGCACAACGCCTCTGTTGTCTCCAAGAAGGGTGATGTCCAAGTGTGGTCCACGGACCATGTAGGTCGAGGCTCCCTTTTGGACTAGGACTGAATCATAATAGTGGTCGAGGAGATTGTTTTGGTGATGCCCGTAAGGGGTTATCGTAACGTCGCCAAAAGTGTGCGGGCTCGAAAGAATTTCTTCAATGGCAAAATGGACATACCAGACGCCCGTTGCGATTGCGCCTACAATAGCCGTTGTAATAGCGGCTTTCACTAGGAATATTGATAGAATACTCTTCAAGCGCCATTAATATAGATAATGTGGTGAAATGTTGATGCCTGCGTTCGGGGACATATGCTAGGATATGATTGTTTTAGAAAACTGTAAAATATTGTTTATTTAGGACAAAGTATTTGTTTCGTCGCCAAAGTTCTACTAACCACTAACCACTTCCTACCGTCTACTTCCTACTTCCGACTAAAAATTTGTTATATTCACACGCACAAAATCATGAGGACTCTATGAAAAAAGCTTTGCTTGCGATTTTTTCTTTATGCACTCTTGTTTTTACAGGTTGCAATACCATCGGAGACAAGGATACTCTCGTAGCTAGAGTGAATGGTGAACCCATTTTTAAAGAAGACTACGCCTTCATGATGCGTGTTGGAAATATCGTTCCGAATACGGAAGAGATGCGCAAAGCTTCTGGTTCTCTGTTTAGCCGCAAGGCACTCTATACAGTTGCTTTGCAGAAGCATCCTGAGCTCAAGGATCAGCTTGATGCTCACAACGTCACATTGGAAAATTACCTCCTCACGTTTGTTTATCAGAGACTTTACACGATGGATCGCCTGATGTATAGCGATGACGAACTCGCGTTTTTCTATGACAAACACCGTAAGGAATTCCCGGATTCTTTGACTTACATGAATCTTCGCGACAAGGTTGCCGATGCCAAGTATATCGATGATCATAAGGATTCGTTGAGATCTTATGCTTTCTTGCATAGAAATTTGGCCGATTCTACAGCCGAAGTCAAGATTACGGATGATATCAAGGAACGTTTCGTCTCGGACCATCGCCAACGGATTGTTCGTGAAACGGGTGCGGCTCTCCAGAAAAAGTTTAACATTCTGGAGACAGAAATCCAGATGCCTACGCCAGAGGAGTATTATGAATCTCGCAAACACCTGTACATGACTCCGAAAGGCTTTGTTGTGCTTCACGTAGAATCTGCGGACTCTTCATTTCTCGCCAAGCGCTTCAAGCACAGAAAGATGAGCTCTGGAAATTTCATGACAATGGCTTCCAGGTTCAGTCAAAATCCAGAAACGAAAAAGGCAAAAGGCTTTGTGGGTAAGGTTATTCTTGGACACTCGCTCCCGTATGGCATTGGCTTTGTCCCCAACATGTTTATTGAACTGGATACCTTAGCCGATGGGGGAATTTCTTCGGTCATCCGCTCTGAATCTACGGGCCGCTTCCATGTGTTTTATCGAGTGTCGGCTGTCCCTGCGCAGCAGAAACCGCTTGACCGTGTCCGTAAGCTTATTGAGCGCGAAATTGCTTCGACCGCAAATTATGAACTTGATTCTTCCTATGTTCTCGTGACAATGAATGGAGAACCTGCAGTTCGCGAAAAGGACGTTCTTGCTGTTTACGAGGATAATCCGACGTTGATTCGTTCTCGCAAGACTCATGACCGCATCGTAAACTCCCTGGCGCTCCAACTTGCGTTTGCCGCCGAAGCTCGTGAAATTGGTCTTGACCGCTCTTGGGAATATCGTGCCATGAAGCGTCAGAGCGATGTGGATTATGTCATCAAACTTTACAGAAGCAAGGTGCTCAACCAGGTTTCTGTACCGGAAGATTCTCTCAAGGCTCTCTATGAACGCATTGGCAATCCAACTCACTCGTCGCTTTCTTATGAAGAGTCCCGTTCCGAACTGAGCGACTGGTTTGTCATTCCAGAAAATCTCATGAAGAGAACGTATTATTATGCCGAAGAAGATTACTTGCCTTTGACCTACGAACAGGCTAAGCAACGTGTTTTTGAATCGGCTTTCTTGAAACTCCGTTCCGGCCGCTGGGATAAGGAAGTCGTGAGCTCTTGGGGATTTGCGAAGGTTGATTTGTTTGCAGATAACATAACGCTTTTACCGCAGGAAGTGTCCGTGGATATGGCCGTGAAGTCTGCAGATTCTCTTTATGCTCAAGCAAAGAATGTTGAATTGGCTTACCACGCTTGGTCTGGCATTCGTGACCGCTATGTGGATATTGATTCTGTTGCCCGTAAGGCTACATTTGAACTTGCTCATATCTTTAGCGATCGAGAAAATTTCGATGAAGCCCAGAGAGAATATAGAGCGTTCTATAAAACATGGCCTGATTCTCCGGATGCGGAAAAGGCGATGTTCAGCCGTGGCTTTATCTTGAATGAAAATCTCCACAAGAATGATGAAGCCCTTAAGGTCTTTGAAGAATTCAAGAAGACCTATCCGAAGAGCGACCTCATGGAATCGGTCGATTGGCTGATCCAAAACATCAAGAGCAACGGCAAGCTCGCCGAAGATTTGATGAAGAAAATCGCCGCGGAAGAATAAATTAGACGAAAGAACGGGCTTTGCCCTATAGACTAGAGACGAAAGAGTAATAATGACGCTTCGCGTATGAAAAAAACTATGAATACGCAGCTATGTGTCGAAAACATTATTTTTCTAGTCTCTCGTCTAAAACCAACACATTCTTTCGTCTTTCGTCTTTCGTCTTTCGTCTAAAATCTTATATTTCTCACATCTTTAACTAAAAGGTACTACTATGGAAATGACATTTGCAATGATCAAGCCGAATGCTGTTAAGTCTGGCTTGGTTGGCCGTATTATTGACCGTTACATCGCAGCAGGTCTCTCTGTCTGTGCTGTCAAGATGCACCAGATGACCTCCGAAGATGCACGCGGTTTCTACGCTGAA
>CAMJNF010000074.1 GCA_946407235.1 uncultured Fibrobacter sp.
CCGCTCATGACTCCGCTTTTGGTACTTTGGCTTGCCGATACAAGCATCGAAGTGAACGCAGTCGGCATGTTCCTCAATATCCTTTACGTGACCGTGTTCCCGATTGCAATCGGTTTCACCTGCAACTACTTCTTTGGCAAGCGCGCAGGCTTCAAGGAATTCCAGGCAAACATGCCCGCCGTGAGCGTGATTGGCCTTGCATTAATCGTCGGTGGCGTCATCGTGACCGTACGCCCGCAACTTTTCGCGAACGGCTTTGGGCTTATCGCGCTCATCCTTGCCGTCGTATTCCTGCATAACGGCCTCGGTTACGTGCTCGGCTACAGTGTCGGCCGCTTGTTCAAATTCAACACCGCCAAGAAGCGCACCATTTCCATCGAAGTCGGCGTACAGAACGCAGGCATGGCCACAGTCCTCGCCGGCGCATTCTTCGCCAACCCGGAGAATCTCGCCATTCACCCGGAAGCCGCCCTCTGCGTTGTGCCGTGCGCCATCAGCTGCGCCTACCATTCCATCAGCGGCACGATTCTCGCCGGCGCCTTTGCGCATCTAGACAAGAAGAAAGAAGTTCAGTAAAAAAACAAACTACTTAAAAAGGTCTCCCGCGCTGGAGACCTTTTTTTGCAACATTTCACAAAAGCAAGCTATTTTTTAGAACGCTCGAAATTTGCGTATTTAGCTTCAAATTCTTTCAATTTTGCATTATACGCATTTCTAACAGTTGATTTATCAACATCACCAAGGAAGCTATACTCAATACTATTACCGACGAGAGTCTTTATATCATCATAAGTTAAATTATATCTATACGCAGCAAGAGCATATTCTTCTGTAATAGATGTACGAAGAATACCCGGATCATCGGTAGATATCACCATCGGCACACCACTATCCTTATATATAGAGAACGGATGCGAATCGCCCTTAACACCGAGAATAAATTCGTTGCTTGTAAGATTTATCTCTATTGCAATATTATTCTTCTTCATTTCTTCAAGAAGTTCTGCGCTGTTATGCTCGAAAACGATATCAACACCATGACCAATTCTTTTAGCTTTAGCCACCTTTACAGCATCAGTAATGTGATATGTCAACTGTTCAGGCGGAACAAGTCCCATTGTGAGTTCACCGGCATGGAGAGCTACATTTGGATACACATGTTCATTTTTGATTCTAAATTTTTCTCTCAAAACAGCGAGCATCACCATATGTGCTTTGTAATACAGCATTGAATTTTCAGAATTTTCAGCTGCAACAAGATTGCAGCCAACAATCAAATCTGAAGCAAGTTGCATCGCCTTATGGACAATATACAACTGAGCAAATACATCTACCGGTTCGCCGCCACGAGAAGCATATCCCTGCAGTTTCATCATAACATCAGAATCCGATACCGCCGTAGTATCAAATCTGCCAGCAATAGAGCCATGAGTTCGTCTATTCGTTTTACTTACACCAAGTATATTCCTATTGTCCTGAACATACTGCTGAACAGCTCTACAAATAAGCGAAGAGTCCGAGCTATACTGAGTTTCATAGATTCTAAAAAGTTTATTAACTAAATTATAGAGATCTTTTTCACCATGTTCGGGATTCTCATAGTAGTTCAAACACACTATTTTAAATTCCCTGTTATATCCATCATATTCATACTGCTCAAGAAATGCATTTTTAGGAATAGACGGGGCAATGCCAATCGTTTCAATATACTGTAAATTTTCTTCCTTAGCTCTAACTTTCAGACGGTGGACAATTGTAGGCAAATACTCATTACCTGCCGCCGCTATGAAAGTCCCAAAAAGAGAGAAGAAATATTCGTCAGGACCAAGAGGATATTTATAAGGCTGATAATCCCTTACACTCCATTTATCAATCAAGCTCATGCGTATAAAATGGAAATTATATTTCTTTTTTCCATTTTCTTCTATTTCAAAAGTTTCATCATTTAACTGAATATAATTACCAGAAGTAGGTTCTGTCGAGCTCAACTTTCCCGAATCCAAGTCCACATAAAGACCCGCATTATACGCAATCGCAAAAAGAGTTTCCGCATAAACAGCACCGGTAAGATGGTGATGCAATTCAGCACCCTTAGGCATATCAGCAATAAACTGACGAATTTTCGCCTTGTTACCCCTGATAGATTCATAGTATTCTTTTACAGACATTATTGATTTCTCCTTAAAAATTTATCTATTGTAATTTATTGCTAATCCAGCCCGCCGTCATCTAGTAACAATTTATTTACACTTATATAAAAGCCATTGAAAAGGGCGGCCCTTTCGGGTCGCCCTTTGTTATGACCAGGAAAACGTATGTCACTATAACAAAACCAAAAATCCTCAAGAGTCTTGCGGCACGCCAGGAACATAAATCATTCATCAAGGCGCCACGCACAAATCATTCCGTCAAGATATCAGCAGTATCGCAAGTACCTGACCGCTCAAAATTCTTAGCAGCATCGTGAGCGGATAAACAGAAGCGTAGCCGATGTTTGTCGCTTCGGAATTGCTGAGTCCGTTCGCAAATGCAAGTGCCGGAGGGTCAGTCGTTGCACCCGCAAGCACACCGCAAAGCGAGAGGTAGTTGACTTTAAACACCGCCTTGCCCACAATTGCCACAATCATCAGCGGAACAAACGTGATAATCGCCGAGAGCGCCATATAATAAAAACCGTCACCATTCAGCAAAACATCGAAGAACTTGATACCGGCATTGAGGCCCACACAGCTTAAGAAAATCGTGATGCCGAGTTCACGCAGCATGAGGTTTGCGCTATTCGCCATGAAAAAGTTCAGCGGACCCATTTTGCGTTTGCGGCTGAGAATAATCGCTACAATCAACGGACCGCCAGCAAGCCCGAGCTTTAGCGGAGTCGGCATGCCAGGAATCGCCACCGGGATGCTCCCGACAATTACACCGAGGAAAATCCCGAGGAATGCGGGGAGAATTTCCGGATGATCAAGAGCCGTGAGCGAATCACCCAATTCCTTTGCTGCAGCCGCAATACTTTCCGGCGTACCGACAACGAGCAACTTGTCTGCAAATTTCACTCGGATATCGAGGCGCCCGGTAAACTTGAAACCACCACGAGTCACACGGCTAACCGTCACGCCAAAGCGGTCGTTCAGCGCCAGCTGCTTGATGCTCTTCCCAAGAATCTTCTTGTTCGTCACAAGAATCGTTTTGACCGCCAAATTCGATTTCTGGAGCGTAATCGGGTTCTCTTGCTTTTCGCCAATAATCTTCTGCAAGTTTTCAATTTCTTCAGGCATTCCGACAACATGCACCAAGTCACCAAGTTCCAATGTCATATCGTCTTTCGGCATGTTGATGACTTGATCGCGAGCGTGTCTCGTCACCACGGCACCCGAAGAAATGAGCCCCGGAATTTCCTTGATTTTGCACCCCACGAGATTTGCGTTGTCGACACGAAACGTGCAAGACATAATTTCCTTGGACTGTTCCGCAATTTCTTTTTGGTATTCATCTGCCGCGACATCCGGTTTTTGCCTAAAAAATACGCGAACAAGAATCATCACAAGGATAATGCCAATCACGCCGAACGGATACGCGACCGCATAGCCCACGCCAGTCAAGGACGCATCAACACCAGCCGCTGTAAGCGCCGAGTTCGCAGCACCAAGCGATGGCGTATTTGTCACAGCACCACAAAGCATCCCGATCAAGACGGGAACATTATCGTGCATGCTCGTCGTGAAGTAAATAAGAACGGTAGCAAGTACGCCCAGAAGGACGATGCTCACAGCGAGAATGTTAAGCACCAACCCGTGTCGCTTAAGGGAGTCAACAAAGCCCGGACCTACCTGCATACCGATTGTATAAACAAAAAGAATAAGGCCAAATTCTTGCATAAAGTGGAGAACACTGGGCTCAATCCGCATTCCGATATGACCTAGAAGGATTCCTACGAAAAGAGCACCAGCCCCTCCAAGACTCACGCCCTTAACCTTAACTTTGCCGACCATGATACCAATGGCGGCCGTAAGCGAAAGAGCCAAAACCTGCTGTCCGACGGATGGTTTAACGAGTAAGTCAATAAGCCAGTCCATATACCTTCCTTAATTTTGCGCCCCAAATGTAGCATTGGTAATTGATAAAGTCTAATAGATTATTCATATTAGATTAATAACGAAAAATGATAAATAACGCACTTGCGCCACATTCTCCCCTTAAATGTTTATTTATTAATGTATTTCCATCCACATTACTTTTAGCAATTTAGCAAAGTCAAAGCATAAACAAACTTCACATTTCTATATTGTTTAGAAATTGAACCCGGTATTTTCGGCAAAATCAAGGCGGCACATATGCCAGAAGAAATGATTGACATTCTGAATAGCGACGGGACGCCGGCAGGGTATTCCCGTGGCAGAACGGAAGTCCACGCAAAAGGACTTTGGCACCGCACCGTCCACATTTGGGCATTCGACAAATGCGGTCGCATTTTGTTCCAGCTCCGCAGTCACCTCAAAGAAAACAACCCGAACCTGCTCGACACGAGTTGCGCAGGTCATATTACTGCAGGCGACGATAGCCGAAACGCAGCCATCCGTGAACTGCGCGAAGAGATTGGCGTCGAAAAGCGCATTGAAGATCTTGAATATCTTTTTGAAGCGACTCACGAAAACGTTCTGAACAACGGGACGTATTTTGACAACGAATATTACGATACTTATAAGATTATTTTGTCTGACAGTGAGGCTGCAAATTTAGTCCCGCAACCGGGTGAAGTTGACGATTTTATTTGGATGACACCATCCGAATTCCTTGAAAAACGCGCAAAAAATCCAGAAAAATTTGTAGACCATCCCAAAGACTACGGATGGATACAATCAATATCAAATTTTAAAAATAAGCATTAAATAGTTATTAATTGTCCACATTTTTATTTAAGTTATTTTTGTTAAGAATTAGGTGATTGGCAGTGTGGGATGATAAAGGGGGATGGGCTCCTATGAAGTACAAAAACACAGCCATTATTGTAGAGGGCGGCGGTTTACGCGGGGCCTATTCGGGCGGCATTCTCGACGTTCTTGCAGACAAAGAAATTAAATTCGGAGGAGCCGCCGGCACATCCGCAGGCGCCACCCACTTGTGCAGTTTTCTTTCTGGTCAAATCGGTCGCAACTTCAGAGTCGATACAATCCATTCCAAAAGCTCCAAGTACATGAGCTTTAGGAATCTGTTATTCACAGGCGACTATTTCGCATTCGATTATTGTTACAAACAAATTCCCTACAAAATCGATCCCTTTGAATTCGAGAAATTTACGGAGGTCTGCAAAGATACGGATTTTCGTGTTTGTATAACGGATGTCGAAACCGGACTTGCCGAATACCCGCGCATTACGGACTACCGCAATGAAGACGACATGAACTACATTCGCGCCTCCGCAAGCCTCCCGATTTTGAGCAAGATGGTCGAAATTCACGGAAAAAAGTACCTCGACGGCGGCATTGCCGACAGCATTCCATTCGAGCCTATGCTTCAAAACGGATTTGAACGCGCTGTCGTAATTCTCACCCGTCCACTCGGTTATCGCAAAAAAATCAGCAAGGCGCTTCCGCTTGTGAAATTCGTTTTCCGCCATTATCCAAAATTAGTCGAAGCGGTCGCCACGCGGCACATTCGTTACAACCAGTCGCTTGACAAACTTGCAAAACTCGAAGCCGAAGGCAAGGTTTTCATATTCCGCCCAAGCAGACTCATCAAGATTTCGGACATCGAATCGAACAAGAAGAAAATTGCACGACTTTACGAACTCGGCAAGGAAGATGCGCACAACAAAATGTCCGAACTGCTGAAATTTCTGGAAGGTTAAATTTGACGGGACAAAAGTTCCCGTTTTTCGCAAAATTTCGGCATTTGGGGGTTTATTGTTGAACGGATTGCAACGATTTACAACGATTTCGCAACAGCATTTTACAACACCTACCCTTAATATTATAGATTAAGGGTATGCCCGAAGTTTTAGACTATCTGGAATACCGCGAGTACTTGAAGGATTGGTTTGTCGAAACCAAGAAAGACAATCCTTTTACATCGTACCGCTATCTTGGCCAGAAAACCGGTGTTGATCCGGCCTGGCTTGTACGAGTTTTCCAAAAAGAAGGCCACCTGAACGAGAGCACGCTCCCCGTGTTCATCAGAATTTGCGGTCTCGACGATCGAAGGGCAGAGTATTTCAAGACACTTTACAGGTTCAACAAGACCAAGGCAAAGCAGACTCTTTCCGAGCTTTACTACAAACTTCTGGAACTACGCTCGCTTGAAACGCGAGTACTTTCGGAACCGGAACTCGCTTATTTCGGAAGCTGGGCCTGCGCTGCACTCCGCGCTCTTATCGGCATTACGAAAGATACGAGTGACATCACGGCACTTGGCAAGCATTTGAACCCGCCTATTTCGCAAGATGACGCCCGCAATGCGCTTGGCATCTTGAAACAGCTTGGTCTCGTCGTCCCGGACGGCACCGGCGGATGGAACATCACCGACCAGATCATCAGTACCGGCGGTGAGGTCAAGAGTTCCGCGGTCCGCAGTTTCCACAGACACACGATGGAACTCGCGCAGGAATCAATCGACCGACACAAACCCGAAGAACGAGACATTTCGAGCGTTGTATTCACAGCAGATGAATCAGATTTGCCCGAAATTAAGCATAAAATTGAGGAATTCCGTCGCGGGCTCCTGCAATTCGCACGAAAAAGCGAACGCGCCGACCGCGTATATGCATTAAATATCGCCATGTTCCCCCTCTCCGACAAGGTAGCCGACCCCGCAACAGGCCCTACCTCGCCTGAAAACCAAGGAGGTGGAAAATGATTTTCAAAAAGAAATTATATATTAAGGGTATGGACTTGAGACAGAACAAAACAAGACGCATGATTTCGCTGATTGCACCGATTGCAATCGGATTTTCGCTGTGCGCCTGCGGTTCTGAAAATGTTGCAGGCGGTGGCCCGAGCGGCACCGAAGCCGGTAACGCCATCACAGCCCAAATTCTTATTGCAAATGCTCCCGCAGCCAACGCACGTGTCAAGCTTGTCGAACACAACAGCTTGAACGGCATCGAAGGCGGTTACACGGCAACGGCAAACGATAGCGGTTTCGTCACTATCGAAAAGGTTCCTGTCGGCAACTACACAATGGAAGCGACACTCAACGAGTCTGCCGTCCAATGGCCTGTTGATATCAAGGACACGATAAACGACGTTAATCTGGGTGCACACAGCTTGCAAAAGTCCGTCTACATTGGCGGTTCTATCGCAAACTTCGTTGCAGATTCCATCAGCGAAAGCTATAAAAACATGACGGGCGTTCTCAAGTTCCGCGGTCTCGACCATTCTGCCACAATCAAGGATGGCAAATTCGAAGTCAAGGGACTCCCGGCGGGCAAGCTAAACTTGGTATTCATCCCGGAAAGTGCCGCCGACACAGTTTATGTACCGGTTGCAACAAATGCCGGCGATTCGATTACAACACTTAAGCCGACGCCACAGGATTCTACGCCCAAAAATGAAAGGCTCCTCATTGACGACTTTGAAGACGGGGACAATCTCCACCTTCTATCTAATAGCTTATTTATAGGTAACTGGGCACTACATTCAGCAACCTTATTGAATCCGACAATACCGGACCCGGACAAAATTCTCATTGACCCTGAATATGATCCAACAACTTTCAACGGACATCCATTCCTACTGATTCTTCAAAAATCCGAAGATGGCGGTAAAGAGGTCCATGTTTCTTTTGATTTCCCGGATTCATCGAATTCCCAGCTATGGGCATTTATTAGAGTAGATATCGGCACATCAAAGGGAACCTACGATTTTAGTTCTGTTGATTCCATCGCGTTTGACGCGTGGGGTTCCGGAAATGCCGAGATTCAAATTGTTGACGAATCCCGAATAGACATTACAACAGGCTATGGTCTCACTATAGGAAAATATCCAATTACACTTCCTGAAAAGAAGACCAAACTTCAGTTTGCATTCGCCGATTTAGTTCCAAAAGAAGAAGATCGCAAAAGAGTATCTTCTATAAACATCGTTTTCCATGACGATGCGGAACTACACTTTGACAACCTTGAATTCATCGGCAAAGACCTGCTGAATATTTGGAAAACAAAGGAATAATGCCGGGTGCAAATTCTGTAACATCGAATCAAGAAACGATTCATAAAGATCTTGAAAAAGTTGTCCGCAAGTATGCGCGGACAACTTTTTTGCGTCCTATAGCCGATCACACGCGAGAAGCATTTGCAGAAGCCGAGACTTTTGTAGAGAAGTTTTACGGGAAAAATGGTGACCCCGGAACAGCGTCCGGGGTGACAAATGCAATACGCGATGGCGCCCCCGGTGCAAATGCGGAGACTGAGCCGCGAGCCGTAATTCTAGATTCTGGTTGCGGCACAGGCGAAAGCACAATTCACATTGCACGTCGCTATCCAAACATTCCCGTCATCGGGATTGACAAATCAGGTATGCGCCTGACCAAAGCCGGAAACCCCGCGCAAACAGCAGGAGAAAATGTTCCGCCAAATGCATTCTGGATTCGCGCGGAACTGCTGGACTTTTGGCGACTCGCGCTTGAACGTGTACAAGCAGGCGAATGGACTATTCCGTACCATGCCGTGTATTACCCGAATCCATGGCCAAAGCAGAGTGAAGCCACAAGGCGCTTTCACATGCACCCGATTTTTCCAACGCTCCTTTCGCTCGGAGAAACAATAGAACTCCGCACGAACTGGGAAATTTACGCTCGCGAATTTGCGGAAGCCGCGAGAATAGCAACGAAAGAACTTTATAGATTCCCTGCGCTTCGCTTCGAGGATGACAAGGTCGAAATCAATAAAGGAGATTCCCGCTCGAGGGCGGGAATGACAATTACCTGCGAATCGTTCGACCCCGAGAATCCCGAAACAGCCTTTGAACGCAAGTATAAAGATGCAGGGCAAAAGCTGTGGCGAGTAGTCGTGGCGTTGCCACAGTAGTTGGCAGAACTTAGCCCGCTCCGCTCTTAGAACTTAGTTGGCAGAACTGAGAAAAAAGGCAATTCCGGCTCGGAGGCCGGAATGACAATGCAACGTTTTCTAAGTTCTAAGTTCTACTTCCTATCCTTCATCCAATTGGCGATGAACTTGATGTTTCTAGTAAAGCGTACATCCATTTCAGCGCCCGGCACTACGATAAACTCCGTAAGTCCATATTTATCCGTCTTGCTTCCCCAGTCATACGTATAACCTAAACGTGTCCACGGGCGAGCATCAGGACCATCATAGCATTTCGAAGCACGGGCGTCGAACCAGTTCTTAAACCACATGACGCGTTCAGAAACTTCAACATCATTCCCGTATTCACCTTCAAATGCCGTGCGCATATCGTACGCTTTCACATCGGGCACATACGCAGGTCGCATCAAATCATCCGGCTTTACCCACAAGAACGCCATATGCGTAGCCTTTGATGTTCTCGGTTCGCCAAACAACTGTTTGAATCTCAAATCCCAATTGCGCACGCCATCCTTGTGATCATGGAACCACATCAACAGTTCCTTCTCATTCACAACCCAGACTACGCTATCGGACTTGACAAGTTCACCATCTTTATAAGTTTCAGCATCCGATGTGAGCGTAACGACGAGCAACCTGGACTTGTCCGCATTCCACGTAACCTTATCGCTATATTCATCAAGCGTTACAACGGTGAACTTTTCTTCTTCTAGAGCTTCGGATGCATCCTTCACGGCATCGGCAAATCTCGCATCCAGAATAGAATCGCGATTCACCATCGAAATTTTTTGCCCTTTGTTATCAAGAATATCGCAGTACGGGATACTATCGGTATTTACAGCGACTTCGGCTTTTGCAAACTGTTCGCTCAACAAGTCGCCATTATACGTGAACAAGGTATCGCCATCCATAAACGAAACAACGACCTTGCAAAACCCCTTATCCGGAATCACAACCGATGTGGGGAATCGTTCGTTGCCCGCGCCAGTCGTATCGAGCGTCATCTTATTTTCGTTTTCACCGCAAGTGTACTTGTATTCCGTAAGCGTTGCAACACCAGGTTTCATTTCGCTAAAGAACACATTTTCTTGTTCACTGCTAAAAGCAGGTTTTACAATAATGGACTTGCCGCCAAGAGTCATCGTGTGCGGAATTCCCTCACCGCAATAATACGCCGGTTGACGGAACACGCCAATGATTCCCGTTTTTCCTTGGAAATTTTCAGCTTTGGAGACGTTATCGCCTCTCGTAAATGCACAACCAAACAAAGCAAGAGCAAAAGCGCTCCCCAATAAATAAATATTCTTCATCCTATTCCTCATCCTGCTAATGCCAACAATATTAATACATCATGCCGCCCAGGCTTTTGCACCAAGGGCGTTTTTCTTGAAATATAATTAACTCGGCTTTAAAGCAAGAGATTTTTTCAGCGAAGTTGCACGCGTTTTGCAAGCATCAAACTTCCATTTACGTCAAGACGAACGAAAATGGGACCATTCCACCCAGAAACATCGATGGTAGCAGACATGCCTTCAAACATATGCGAACCGAGATTATTCCCTAGAGCATCGTAAAAACGGAGCGTCTTTTTGCCCGACATGGGGACATCGGCATTCAGCATTCCACGAGACACCTGAATTTGCATAGCCGGCGCAACCGCCACAGCAACAAGACCGACGCTATTGCTAGATGATGAATATCTCGGAGTCACTGAGCTTGATGACTTGGGAGGTTCCTTCGACGAACTCGACTGAATCGATGACGAACTTGACTGCGGCACAGAACTTGAAGATGCAATAACCTTTTCAGGGCACTTGTCAAGCGTTTTGGATTTGCTCACCGTAAAGCAAACACGATCAATTCCATCAAACACGAGATTGAAAATGCCATCAATTTTTGCCTTACCGTTCTTATTCGCAAAGTCAAACTTCGCAAAGGATTCCTGATTTTTGCTCAGTACCGTACGCACTTCAACTCGCTGGTGACTTTCATCCCCATTCGGGTCATTGCTGAAAAAGGCGCTGTAGTCATAATCAATGTACCAAATCATGACTCCGTTCTTGCCCTGTTTGCCGCTATAAGACGAGCTACCGATTTTGGAATCAAAGCCCACTGCCGGGCGATATTCAATTAAAAAATATTCATCAGGTTTATTCGGGTTCGATACCGCATACGCCTGCATTCCCGAAAGATTTTTTAGTTCATAAACGCTATCCGCATTTGCGATTTCAGTCGGTTTGAGCCACCCCACTGCTTCGCGTTCAAACGCCGAAAATGTCGGCGGATATCCACCACTCCCATTGCGCAGCCCTAGCGCCATCACATCGTACGGCAAAGGACCAATAGTGGCATAGCCTCTGGAATCGTTGCTATACGTATCCTGAAGCCCAATCACATGGCTAAACTCATGGACAAAAGTGCCTAACATATTAACATCTTTTGTGCTTGTCGAAGATTCCTTTCCTTCTGCTTTTTGCGAAACGAAGGCATAGCTATTAAATTTGTAGCCGTTTTTAGAATAAACTTGTTTTGCGCTGTATTGAAGTTTATACTGATGGTTGAAAAAATCACTGCAATACGAAATAGCTTTATCTCTTGAAAGCGGATGTAAAATGATAAACGGGATTTCTTTTTCGTACTTGCTTGCGCGCGCCTTGAAATCGGAACGTTCAACAAGAACATCAATTGCAGGCAAAATAAATTCGCTATCGCTTTTGTAACTGCTAAAATTTTTCGAAAGCGTTATGGGATAAATATCAAAGGTCGGTTTGAATTGTCCGCCAGAACTTTCGACAAAGTAATCATGCACACTGCCATAATTATTATTATCCTTGAAGCCTTTTTCATTGAACATTCTGTACATGAATGCAGAATCCAGCGCCTTGTAATCTGACGTTGACACAAGCATCACCGGGAAATAGCGTTCACCCGAAGAAAACACTTCGGCATCGTTACTGGAACGGATTTTTGACATTCCGCTCGGAGTGCGCGCAGGGAACATATCTTCGGAGTAAATAATTTTCTCCATCTTGATATTTTCCCCAATGTCAGAAGAAAGCATCACCGGATTTGCCGATTGCGCCCAAGAAAAAGACGCAGAAAACGCACAAGCCCCAAACAAACCCATTCCAAATGTCGAACGTATAAACCAACTCATAGAAATGAATATAAATATAAATTCGCAAAAAAGGAGATGCCCCATCAAGTGGGGCATGACATTTTATGCAAGGAGGGGCCCGTGCGGCCTTCGCAAAAGTGTGCAAAATGAATGTCGCGGGAGGCTGCTGGCAGACTCACATGACTGAATGCGGCCACGGACGCGAAAGCGTCAACTCCGAGCTCTCGCCCCTCCCGCATGACGTACGTTTTTGCGTTCAAAAAAGCAGAGCTTCACAAGCGAAGCTAATTAAAATTTTTATCTTTGGGCGTGTAAAACTAAAGAGGTCTAATTATGACGTTTGAAGAAATGTACGCACTGGCCTGCCAGCGCAAGAAAGACATGCCGGAAGGCAAGGGCACCACGGAACTCTTCAAGAAGGGTCCGCATGGCATCGGCAAGAAGCTCGTCGAAGAAGCCGCCGAAAGCTGGATGGCTGCCCGCTTTGAATCGCGCGACGCCCAGTGCCTCGAACTTTCTCAGGTGCTCTACTACGTTGCCGTCATGATGGCAGAAAAAGGTCTCACCCTCGAAGAGGTCTATGCGAAACTATGATTAAGGTAGCACTCCCCAACAAAGGCATGCTCTTTGAACCCACGCAGGAACTCCTCAAGGCCTGCGGTTACAAGGCATCGAAGCCCTACAAGACTTTGACCCA
>CAMJNF010000075.1 GCA_946407235.1 uncultured Fibrobacter sp.
CGGCTGCGGCGAGCATTTCATCTATCAAAACACGAGCTTGTTCTTCGGGCTTTAAATCGTCCATGAATTCCTAAGCCCTAAAATAACTTATTTTCTAAAAATAGGAGAAGCCCGCCTGCGCGGGCATGACAAAAAAGCGAGGATGACATTAAAAAACAGATCCCCGCCTAACGACGAGGATTATGCAAGATAGAATCTGAAGCTATCCGCTTACTGCACGCATCTCACCGAAAAGCCAAAAGATTTCGGTTTCATCATGTAGCTGAAGCCCATCGACTTTGAGGAAAGATACCATACCGAAGCTTTATCGCCTTCGACATCGGCGCTCCAGAAGAACGCAAACTTGCTTTCGTTGCCATACGTGCCGTCATCGAACATGTTGCCCGATGGCATGGCGCTGAACTTGAGCGTATCGTTTCCGTTCGTCTCGCCAGACCAACCGTAATTTGCCTTGATGAGATAGCCGGCATTGAAGTCGCCGCCGGCGGCTTTCCACAAGCTTTCGAAATCTTCATTTGTTGGCAATCGGAAACCCGCAGGGCAGGCGGACTTTGCCGCTTCCCATGTGTAAAGGTGTCCGTAGACCATGCAGTTATCGTCATCTTCCCTATAGCAAGTGCTGCCAGGCATTTTGTAATTTAAGTTGTCCGCCATCCAAGTGCGATCGGCAATTTTGACAAGGCGGTACTTTTGCTTATCGCGCGGATCTTTGAGCTCTTGCTTTTTTGCTTTTGGAGCTGCGAGAGATGCGCTAGAAGCGACGAGTGCAAATACAAGAGCAGATGATAGATAATTCATATTCGAGATTTTAAGGGAGATGCCCGATCAAGTCGGGCATGACAATTGCAAAAGGATTGCCCACTCGATGGCGGGCATGACAATTTTACTTTTCAACGACGATCATTTCTGGTTCACCGCGGCCCGGAAGCGGCTTGAAAATTTTCACGTTCGTTTGCGTTGCGGGGCCACCGAAAGCCTTCATTTCGCAAACGAAGAGGTAGTTCATTCCAGCAACAACCTGCGTCGAGACGCTGAGAGGAGTCAAGCCCAAGTAAGCATAGTCCTTGGTGGCGGCGGCAAACACAGCAGAATCTTCAGCTGTGAGTGGGCGCTGTTCCGAGAAGCCACCCATAAGCATTTCATCGGTCTTGCCCGTTTCGAGATTTGCAAAGAACGCAGCAACTTCTTCCTTAGCTTTTTCGACACCGCCTTCGGCATTGATTCGCTTGTTAGAAATTCCATAAGCTAGAGTCACGTTGGCGTTCGGTTCAAGAGTCTTGAGTTCACTTGCGCTCGCCTTGCGACCGCCGCTGCCGTATGTGCAGAACGGCACAACAACCTTGCCGCTCAAATCGTTCGCTTCAAGGAACGTATAAATCGGCGGAGTGAAAGTTCCGAACATAATCGGATAGCCAAGGAACACAGTATCGTACTTGGCAAGTTCCACCTTTGCGTTCACAAGAGCGGGCCACTGCTTGCTTTCGCGTTCGGCACGAACTTCGGCAATCGTGCTATCGTAAGTCGAAGGGAACGGCTTTACCAACTGGAGCTCAACTTCATCAGCATTGCGAACTTCCTTGAAAATTTGAGCCAACTTTTTGGTCGATCCCGTCTGAGAAAAATAGACCACAACAGACTTAGATTGTTGCGGAGCGTTTTCTGCAACTGGCGCATTCTGCATTTTTGATTGCGCCACCTCTTGCTTATTGCATGCGGAGAACATTGCAGAAGCAGCAAACACTGCCGACATAGCAAGTGTAAATTTCAAGGAACGGGACATAACGACCTCCAAGTTAAACTTTTCAATGAAAAAGATATTTATTTTTTAAAAGGAGGAGTTCCATGGAATTTATAATCATTGCCTTATTGTTCTTTTTCATAATGTTCATCATTACATTTGGACTTGCATGGTTAATAACAAAAAAAGAACGACAAACATTCGAGCTAGAGCAAAATCAAAATTTGCTTATTCAATTTCAAAAAGCAGCCAAGGGATTCAAGATTGCCGCAATCGCATCCGTTTCCCTCCCCCTGCTATTGCTCTTCCCATTTCTATTCGATAAACCAACACACTCTAGCGCAGATGACCTTCTTGTATTCTTCATTTTTTTATCTATAGAAATACTCATTTCATCACTTTGCTGCATCCACAGTTACAATTACCTTTTCTGCACAGCCAACAACACGAAAGCCTTTTACATCCTATTCATTCCATTCTTTCCCATTTTCTTTATAGGGACCTTTTTGACTTTAGTAGCCGGCGGTTTTCTCGGAATTTTTCTTATGTTGCCATATGTCATTATCTTGGCTGTAATGGCAAGAATTTTGTATTCTAAAAGACGTAAGGGCGGACTTGTTTAAAAATCAACTTGCGATCTGGTCCCATGACCTTGAATTCAATATCCAAAGCAAACGCATCAGGATATTCATTATAAAGATTCGCAAAACGATTTTGGATTTTCTGAACGTATTGATAAAGCATGTAGATCTCGCCATCCGATAGAATAAGCGAATCAGGACTCAGCGAAGAATGTTGCAAGAGCACGCTTTGCACGCCACGTTGCGGCGGCGGAGATTCAATGATGGAAATAATTTCCGGAAGCTCGCCACCTTCAGGATTCGTGATTGAAGTTTCGCCAACCTGAATATTCGCGTAAATTCCCGCCACCGAATAATCCGCAATGTTCTGCGTAATGATGACTCCATTCGCGACTTCGTCCGGGAAAGCTTCATGGACAGCCACCGCCATCTGTACCGACATGTGATCAATGTTCCAAAGCGAACGTTCTTCAAACACCTTGAAACTCCACACCGAAGCCCACACTTTACGGATTTCATCGGAAGGCAGGTCCTTTTCGCGCGCTGTAGCCTTAACGGATTTATACAAGCCGGCTCCATTGAAGTCACTCAAGTCTTCAGAATTTGTACTAGAACGCAAACGTACTCCAGCTTCGCCATAGAGGTTGCGGACTTTCGCATCGAGAGCATCGCCAAAAGATTTCTCGACAGGAATGTGCTTGAACATGTAGCGAATGTTATCAAGCATCGCTTCGCGAAGTCGCGTATCAGCAACAAAATCTTCGCGAGCGATAATGTTTGCAATGTAGCTACGGAGCGTGGCAAAATTTTGCGCATCTGCCGAACCAGCCGTAATTGCAGCCGAGCAAGCGGTTTTCACTTGCGAACAAACATCCGACGCGCGTCCTTCTTTCCCGCAATCAGCAAAAGAGCGTTCGCACAGTTCTTCGGTCACCTGGGCATAATCCATAAAGTTACTGTAATGGTAAAACGGCACGGCAAAGCCATCCGGAGAATTTTCAGGCAACAGCTTATGGAGTTCTGCAAGGTTCGCCGCTTTAACGCCCACCGACTTCGATGAATTAAACTTTAAATCGGCAAAATCTATCAAGCCCGAATCCGACAAATCGTACGTCAACTTAATCGGATCGCGCACATTCTTGTTCCAGAATGTTTGCGCTTCTTCAAGAGTCGCCTCGCCCACCGTGAAAGAATTCGCTTTAACTTCGAGTTTCACCAACTTTCCGCACAAAGCAAGCAAGCTATCCGGAAGTTCATTCCCGTTAAAAGCAATGTTCGGAGTCTTGCGGGCTTTTGCAGCCAAGTTCACATGCGAAAGCGGAGTCTGCGCATCTTTACTGATGGTCGCCGCGACAAGCGGGATTTCAGCAGGGAGCGTTTCAAGAATCAGAATATCATGTGAAGAGACTATCGCTGTATCGAGTTCTGCAGCGGTGAGTTTGCGGAGCGTGCCGTAAGCCGTTCCCGTATTCATAATTTGAAATGGAATATCACCAAATAATTGCGCATGCGTATAAACCGGAATATCCGCAGCCTTGAATTCATTAGCAAATTCAGCAGCAGCTTTTTCGGCAGAGGAACCCGCCGGCATATAGAACAAGCGATTTTTTGAGCCACTCGAATTCAGGAAAAGTAAGCCATCTTGAACTAATTTATAAACTTTCGCCACCTGTCTTGGCGTAATATAATCCGTCGGGAAAAACGTCATTGCAATCATAGAATCGACAGACGCATAATACGCAACCGTTCCTGCAACCGTATTTTTTTCATCACTAAAATAAGTTTCCTTATTAAACGTAGATAGCGAACGCGTATCTCCTAGTACCATTTGAGCAAAATCATAATGATAATAGAACTTGATTGAATTCATAAAATGAACTTGAGGCGAATCCGAATCAAAACCTGCAATAACAAATTTCACTAAATAACTTGCACCCATTTCCGTTTTAGACGGGTACGATAACTTGCGGAAAGCCTCATAGCCATCTTGCTTATAGAAACCGGTGTATTCATCTTCGTTCTGGATAAAAACAGGAAGCGGAGAATCACTAGACGACGAAAGCACGCTCATCGAGGACGAAGAAACAGACCCGCTTGAAGATTCTAGGTCGGGCCCGGAATGACGAGACGAACTAGAAACGGCATCGTCACATTCTCCAGATTGTTCATCGCAAGGAAGAACGAAAGCCGGATTGTCATCACTACACGCCAATAACGCCGCCATCAGTGATGCAAGCAAGAATTGAATATAAGCAAAACGACCCAAAAGCATTATAAACTCCTAACAAACTATATTACATTAATCAGACAATCGACTATCGCCCGGACAAAGTTCAAAATTGTCGGTAAAATCACCAAACGAACCATCTTCCAAATTAGCAAAACGGCATACAATCGGCAGCTGCCGAACATCGCTTAAATCTTCACTATTTAAGTTGCAACCGTTTTCTATAATCGTTATTCCATCGGCTTCATAAGCTTTGAGACAATCCATTTCTTGGCAAGGACGATAAGCGAAATTTATTGAAGAATGAGCATACTCAAATACTTTGCCGTCATAGCTAAAGCGGAACGAGTCAGCATGGTGATTTCCGCCCCAATTATAAGTCACGCCATTCAAAGTTTCATACTTTCCATTGACATAGATAACGGCAGAATCGACACTCATATCTGGATAAAATCCCCAATGCGGAGAGCACCCCGTAGGCGAAGCCTGCACATAAACATAGCCCTCCATACCCGCATACTTAAAAGAGCAAATCCAATCTTTTTGGTCAAAATCGCCTTCTTGGCCAAACGCTTCTTGCGTCAAGTCGCAGTGATAAACCGCTTTTTTCGGAACACGCGTCTTGAAAATTTGCAAAGGATCGCCAGAGACTTCACCCGATAATCTTTTAGCAGACGAACTCGAAGATTCCAGGTCAGGCACGGATTTACGAGATGAACTGCTACTGGATCCTTCGCTTGAGCTCAGGATGACGTTTTGTGATGAACTGCTCACGTCATTGCGAGAGTTCGAAGAGCTCGAAGCAATCCATGCGGAACTAGACAAATTTTCAGACCATGCGTCAGACGCACTCGAAGAATCGTCACCACACGCAATAACGAAAAACACTATACAGCCGAGAAAAAAATGATAGATTTTCAAAATGCACCCCCATTCTTTATCACAAAATACTTTTTAGTATTCAACATCATAGCCCAATGTACGCGGGTCACCCTCACAAATCTCGTAATTGTCCGTAAAATCAGCAACTTGACCTTTTTTACTCACCACCCTGCAAACTATGGGAAGGCTACGTTCATTACACCCGTTTTCGACATAAGTCTTTCCATCGGATTCAAAGACCTTTAAGCAGTCCATATTTTGACAAGGACGTCCGCCCCAGCCCATCGTCGATTGTGCGTAACGGAATATATTTCCCTTATATGTAAACTGCAAATGTTCCACATGGTGATTACTTCCCCATTCGTAATTGACATTCGAGACATCGGCAAATTTTCCATTGACATAAAATTGAACTTTATCCACATCAAAGCTTCCTGGAGTTAAGGACATTCCTCTATCACAAGAAGTCGGCGTCAATTGAACATACAAGAAACCTTGTTCCCCATTGTAGTCATAAGTGCAAATGACATCGTGCTGCGAGAGCGGCACCTTCATAGATTCATAGTCCCAAGACATTTCACACGTGTACACACTATCACGCGGCATTCGAATATCGAAAATTTTCGAAGGATCTGTAAGAATTTCACTAGAAGACGAAACGGTTACACTCGATGAACTGCTTACGTCATTACGAATGCTTGAAGAACTTTTCACGTCATTGCGAGAGCTTAAAGAGCTCGAAGCAATCAAAGAAGAACTGCTTCTGGATCCTTCGCTTGAGCTCAGGATGACGTCTTGCGATGAACTGCTTATGCCTTTACGAGTGCTTGAAGAGCTTTTCTCGTCATTGCGAGAACTCGAAGAGCGAGCCTGCCACGAGCTCGACGAAGTGGTCACAATCCATGAAGAACTAGACTGATTTTCGAACAAAGCGCCAAACGCACTCGTAGAATCATCGCCGCATGCGATAACAAAAACAGCAATAGAACCGAACAACAAATTACAGAATTTCTTCATAGAAATATACCTCGTAAACAGCCTAAATGCTCATTCTAAAAGCAACCAAAGCACGGTTAGCTTTAATTCTTTCCTCGATTTCGCGAATCTCCTTCGCAAACCTTAAATTTGTCAGTAAAGTCGAAAACTGGATTTTCCGCATTCACCCCATTACAAACGATAGGAATAGAACGCTGTTCGTCACAACCATTCACAACATAAGTTTTTCTATCTGATTCAAAAACATTTAAGCAGTCCATTCCTTGACAGGGACGCCCTCCCCAGCCCAATGACGATTGTCCGTAACGGAATGCTTTACCTTTATATGTAAACCACAACTTTTGCACGTGATGATTTCCACCCCATTCATATTTAACATCCGATATATCCACAAATTTTCCATTAACATAAAGTTCCGCTTTATCAACGTCATAATTGGGCGTTAAGGAAAGTCCGAAAGAACAAGAAACAGGCGATAACTGCACATACACGAAACCTTTTTCGCCATCGTAATCGTACGTGCATACAAAATCATTCTGTGAAAATGTTTCTTTAAAAACTCCGTCTCCCCAATCTCCTTTTGCCTCGCATGTGTAAGCATCCCGTTTCGGGACTCGCATTTCGAAAATTTTCGAAGGATCTGTAAGGATTTCACTAGAAGATGAACTAATCGCACTGGAAGATGAAACGGTTACGCTCGATGAACTGTTCACGTCATTGCGAGAACTTGAAGAGCTCGAAGCAATCCATGAAGATGAACTGCTACTGGATCCTTCGCTTGAGCTCAGGATGACGTCTTGCGACGAACTGCTTACGTCTTTACGAGTGCTTGAAGAGCTTTTCTCGTCATTGCGAGAACTTGAAGAACTCGAAGCAATCCATGAAGATGAACTGCTACTGGATCCTTCGCTTGAGCTCAGGATGACGTTATGCGACGAACTGCTTACTTCTTTACGAGAACTCGAAGAGCTTTTCTCGTCATTGCGAGAACTCGAAGAGCTTTTCTCGTCATTGCGAGAACTCGAAGAGTTCGAAGCAATCCATGAAGATGAACTGCTACCGGATCCTTCGCTTGAGCTCAAGTTGACGTCTTGCGACGAGCTACTTACGTCAACATCTTCACTGGAACTTGAGCGAAGTTCAGCCCATTGATAATTTGCGCTAGAAGAATCGTCGCCACAAGCAACGACAAAAATTAACATTCCAAAAGACAACATCATTCGTTTCATAAACATATCCTTAACCATTTTCACAATCCTAAATATACAACAGAGGCCCAAACAAGTCAATATATTTATGCAACAAAATATCAATTTTTAAACAAAATTCACCAATTATCAACATTAAAGTTCATAAAATACTCGTATATGCTACACTTGTAGCATATACGGAATCATAACCAACAAACGTCTCTCCGCGCATATTTTTGTTTACATCTATCGATAAGCTTTTTATTTATTTTTAAATCGGGTTAAAGAAGGATTAGGGATTACAGAGGAGTACAAAATGAAAAAGGCTCATGCTTTAGCGGGTCTTGTGTTGAGCACAGCCCTTTTAGGTGCAGGCATTTCAAGCGCCTTCGCCGCAGACGAAACCCTTAGATCCCTTGCAGATAAAAACGGCATCTACATCGGTGCCATTCTGAATTCGCAGTGGTTCAGCGGTGGTCTTCCCGGAAATTACGAACAGATTCACAAAGCACAATTTAACATTGTCGTTGCCGAAAACGAGATGAAGTTCGATGCAACCGAACCGCAAGAAGGCCGATTCAATTACAACAATGGCGACAAAATGGTCAAGTACGCTCAGCAAAATGGCATGCGCGTTCGCGGCCACGCCCTCGCCTGGCACAGCCAAGTCCCGAACTGGGTAAACAACTACAAGAACGACAAAAAGAAACTGCTCGCCGTTCTCAAGAACCATATTGAAAAGGTTGTCGGTCACTGGAAGGGCAAAGTCGCCGAATGGGACGTAGTGAACGAAGCCATCAGCAACAACGAACCGATGTGGCGCTCCCAATCCGTCTGGTATCAGGGTATCGGCCCCGAATTCATCGACTCCGCCTTCGTGTGGACACACGCTGTTGACCCCGATGCAGAACTCTGCTATAACGATTACAACCTCGAACAAGGCATCAATCCAAAAGCCAAAGCGGGTTTCTTGCTGGAACAAGTGAAGCGTTGGGTCAAGAACGGCATTCCTATCCATTGCGTGGGTTCCCAGACGCACGTGGAAGACACCACCACCGACAAACACTTCATCGGTTCACCGGACAGCCTCCGCTCTCTCGCCAAGGAACTCGCAAAACTCAATGTCAAGCTGAAAATCACCGAACTTGATATCGGATTCAAAAGCGGCATCAACGTCAGCAAAAAAGACCTTGAACGTCAGGGACAAACGTTCCGCCAATACTTGGACATCATTCTCGAAGAACCGAATGCAGACACCTACCTCATTTGGGGCGTATCTGATAAATGGAGCTGGCTCGGCGGCCTGAATAGGCAAAAAGGCCTTATCTACGATGACAATTTGAAACCGAAGCCCGCTTTCGACAGCATCTTGGTAAGACTCCAGACTTACGAACCGCCCAAGGATACGGCCAAGAAAGATACCGTCGTACAGGATTCCATCAAAAAGGACTCGACCGGAAAAGACTCGATAAACGCCATCAGGACAATCCCATCTCTGAACAGCCTTTCCATGCACGTCGCAGGACACACGCTGTTCGTAACCGGAGCAAAGACCGCCAAAGTGGACGTTTTCGACATGCAGGGCCGCCCGATCTTTAGCGCAGAAAACAACAAGGGCGTTTTTGACCTCACCACAATAGCCGAAGGCCTTTACGTGGTACGAGTGCAAAGCGGATTCTCGAATTTAACCAAACGGATTTCCATAAAATAGATTTCACCTCTTAATTACTAGGGGCTAGGATTTTTTCCTGGTCCCTTTTTATTTGACTTTTGCGAACGTTTTATATATCTTTCGGGTTGGTGCAAATGGGTTGATAGAGGGATATAAAATGAAAAAGATTCATTCTTTATCGCGCATTGCATTAGACGCCGCAATTATAGGCGCAGGCTTTATGAATGCCTACGCCGCAGACGAAACCATTCGCGAACTCGCCAAGGAACGCGGCCGCTTTATCGGCACTATCTTGAACAGCGAATGGTTCAACGACGCTATTGAACCGGAATTCGAAGAAATCCACAAGACACAATTCAACGTCGTCGTCGCCGAAAACGAAATGAAGTTTGACGCCACCGAGCCCAAAGAAGACGAATTCAACTTCGAAAAGGGCGACAAGATGGTCAAATACGCACAGGCAAACGGACTCCGCGTCCGCGGACACGCACTCGCCTGGCACAGCCAAGTCGCAAACTGGGTAAACAACTATAAGGGCCAAAAAGAAAAGCTGCTCGCCGTCCTCAAGAACCACATCACCAAAGTCGTCGGCCATTGGAAAGGCCAAATCGCCGAATGGGACGTGGTGAACGAAGCGGTCAACGACGATTACAATGCCGACTGGCGTTCTACAAACTCCGTCTGGTACGAAGGCATCGGCGCTGAATTTTTGGATTCCGCATTTGTCTGGGCGCACGCAGCAGACCCAGATGCAGAACTCTGCTACAACGACTATTCCCTTGAATGGGGCCTGCGGGAAGGCTCCAAGGCAAGCTTTGTCGTGGAACAGGTCAAGCGCTGGAAAGCAAACAACATTCCTATCACTTGCGTGGGCACACAAACCCACATTGAAATCGCCCACGAAACGACTCCGCAAAATGTGCGCGCTTTGGCAAAAGCACTCGCAGAACTCAACGTGACTTTGAACATCACCGAACTCGATATCGGATTCCCGAAGGGTTCGGCAGGCAACCTCACCAAAGCGGACTACGCCAAGCAAGGGCACTTGTACCGCCAATTCATGGACGTGTTCCTCGAAGAACCAAACATGGGCGAATTCGTGATCTGGGGATTGACCGATGCTCACAGCTGGCTCGACGATCAACAAGGCAAGACCGAAGGGCTTCTTTATGACAAGCAATACAAGCCGAAGCCCGCATACGATAGCGTCATGGCAAGCCTCAAGGCACACCCCGCTTCCGAAGTAAAGTCTCCGTACCCTGATTCTATTCTCAACCCGCCAGACAGTTGCAAAACAGGGAATTGCGGCGATTCCATAAATGCTCTCCCGCGCTTCAACAACAAACAAAATTTATCCGTGCATTTCGCCGGGCGCACTTTGTACATAACAGGTTTGGCATCAAAGACTGCCGCGAAGGTCGATATATTCGACATGCAGGGTCACCTCGTATTCAGCGCAAAGGATGTTAAAGACAACATTGAGATTTCTTCAATTCCCGAAGGATTATACGTTGTTCAAATCCGTCAAGGCGTAACAAGACTTACCAAACAAATCGCCATTAAGTAATGGAGATCCCCGTTCACCGACGGGGATGACAACTCTGATAAAGGTCGCGACACAATATCGCGGCCTTTTTTATACCCCAAAAAAAGATTTTTCGTTAATGTGACCTAGTCACAGTCTAAAGCCTTGTGATTATCTAAAATATAGGTGTAAAAGAAAAGAATTTAAAATAAAACAAAAAAAGGAAAGGTAAAACAATGACTGAATTAAAAATCACTAGAGAAAACTTTGAAAACGAAGTCCTCAATTCCGACAAGCCCGTTCTGATTGATTTCTGGGCAAGCTGGTGCGGCCCATGCCGAATGCTCTCGCCCACTATCTCGGAAATCGCCGAGGAGTACAAGGACAAAGTAAAAGTTGGAAAAGTGAACGTCGATGAAGAAGAAGAACTTGCCGCCATGTTCGGAGTATCGAGCATTCCGTTACTCGTCGTCATGAAAGACGGCAAAGTCGTAAACTCCGCCGTTGGCGTCCGCCCGAAAAACCAAATCGTGAAGATGATATAATTTCTATTCTCCTGTTCAATCCAACCAAGCCCGCCACAGTCTGTATGGAGCAGAACCGAGTGCGCGGGCATTTTATGCATTAGCACTTCAACCACAGCCCACTTCCTACTCCTTTTTATATATTCACCCTAAAGGGTGCACTTTATGATCGAGCCGATTAGTCAAATTGTCAAAAAAATTCCATTCTGGGCAAATCTTTCACCGGACGAAAAATCAATCGTTTCCCAACGCGCAATGACAAAGCGTTTCAACAAGGACCAAATTGCAAGCAGCAACAGTTCGGCATGTCTCGGAATTATTCTTATTCTGAATGGTGGAATTCGCGTTAGTCTCATCTCGGATGAAGGCCGTGAAATCACGCTCTACCGCGCCCACGCCGGAGAATTCTGCGTATCTACGGCATCATGCGTGATTCGCCAGTTGACATTCGAGGCAATCGTCACCGCCGAAGAAGACACGACCGTGTTGGTCATCCCCTCGTCAGTAACGGCCAAGCTCATGGAATCGAACGTACATGTGCGCTCCTTCGTTTTCGAACGCGAGACGGAACGCTTTTCGCAAGCGATGTGGGCCATCCAACACATGCTCTTCAAGAAGTTCGATCAACGGCTCGCCTCTTACCTAATCGCCGAATTCAAGAAGACAGGCAAGAACGAAATCAAGAAAACGCAAGAAGAAATCGCCCGCGACATAAATTCCGCCCGCGAAGTTGTCGCCCGCATGCTCAAGGAATTTGCCGCCAAGAGCCTCGTCGAAATCAAGCGCGGAAAGATTCTGCTTAAAAATGTGGAAGGACTGAAGGAATTAGCGTAAAAGCAGCAATTACACCATTTTCGCAATCAAGATTCCTTGAGAAAACGCTCAGCGTCTTTCCCCTATATACACAAAAAAGGCCGCAGCATTTTATTGCTACGGTCTTTAATGTTTTGGACCCTATCGCATCCTATGGCCGGTCCAGGGTGACAAATGCGGGTCTGTATCCTTCGACTTCGGGCTACGCCCTTCGCTCAGGATGACACTGCGTCTTCTTTCGTCTCTCGTCTGTAGCGAGTCGCGAAGCGACGCAGCGTTCTCTCGTCTAAATTACACTTCTTCGATAGAAGCGTGGTATTGACGCCTACGGCGTCAGCGGCTTCGGCTCAGCCATGCCAGAGAGCAAGCTCTCTGTCGCGGCGTGGACGCTAACGCGTCATGCTTACGGCTCAGCAATAATTATGCAAGCATAATTACAGCATTCGCCTTGTGGCATACTCGCCTTGCACGCTACTCCTGCAGACTCTTCAGTTAAATCTCTTCGATGCTAGAATGATATTCTTGCAGAGATTTAACAGCGCCGTGGCCGTTCCTTGCAGCAGCAATGCCCTTGACGGTGTTGTAGGCACCGGCGAGCGTCGTAATGTAAGGCACCTTGTACTTGATGGCGGCCTTGCGGATGGCGCTTTCGTCCTTGA
>CAMJNF010000076.1 GCA_946407235.1 uncultured Fibrobacter sp.
ACATCCGGAACACTTCGACCCGCGCCAGTACCTCAAGCCGGCTCGTGAAAACATGCAGAAGATGTACGAACACAAGATCGTCGACGTTCTTGGTTCTAACGACAAGCTGTAATGAGACCGCTCGGGCTAGAATCTGTACAACAAGTACAGGGCTGGCCCTCGCTCTCGCAATCGCGACCGGTTAATACCGGTCGCTTTTTGCTCACGGATTTGTCATCCTGAAGGCCAAAGGCCGATAGGATCCAAAGCGAAAAGCTTTCAAGGCCGTACGGGTAAAACCGTGCGGTTTTTTGTTTGTAGTCATCCTGGAGGCCAAAGGCCGATAGGATCCATACAAAAATCTTTAAAAGCACCTCGGATTTTCCGAAGTATGTTTTTGTATATTTAAAGTAACTTAATGGAAAAAAATTATGGAACTACTTGGAAAAAGCAAAACGTTTTTCTTGACCGTCATAACAATTCTTGCCTTGAGTGCTTTTGCTATGGCCAATACATGCACAGAAGCTATGTTTACGGTGCTCACAAATCCCTACCTCAATCCAGAAAGCGAGTTTCATATTGATTCGTCTTACTTTAATGAATATGGAAATAAATGGACGCATAAATATATCTATGAGGATGGGAAAATTGCCCAAATACAATATGACACCAAGGAAGAAGGCGAAGAAATCAGAATTTACCCTTTTTACAATGACACGAACGAGACTGTGTTAAAAAATAAAGATATTGAATACATTGTTTATAAATGCCAAGCGCAAGATACATTATGTTATCAAGAAAAAGTTTACTCCGATGGTGAATACAAAGGAATAAAGACAACAAAAATTACACCGAACTATATTACTGAAGAACGGATAGAAGAAGGAACACATTGGTTTACTGAATATACTCTGGTGAAAGACTCCGTGAAAGGAAAAAAATACTACGATTATAATACAGATTCTGTAAGAACAAGTCAAATATTCTATATTGCAGACTCTACGGACGAATTCACGTGCTATCAACTAGGGGAAAACGGAGTCAAATACTACACTTTAATATACAAGCCCAATGAAAAAGGCTATTCTATAAACATTGACCATCTTGACTATCACAGAGAATTTTTTTTCGTGAATAAAGACAAAACATCCTCCCTTCGCAAAACAGTAAAGCCCGCCAAAATCGCACCCAAAGCCCGTTACTTCGACTTGCTAGGCCGCTATAAGTTCACAAAATAATCCCTCATTCCGTCTCGAAAACATGCAGAAGATGTACGAACACAAGATCGTTGACGTTTTTTTTCCGAGGTGTTTTTTATATTTAAAGTAACTTAATGGGGGATTTATGGAATTACCTGGAAAAAGCAAAACTTTTTTCTTATCCGTCATAACCATTCTCGCCTTGAGTGCATTTGCTATGGCCAATACATGCACTGATGCATATTTCAATGCTCAAGCGCATTCAATTTTTGATCAAGAAAGCAATTTACGCTTAGACTCCATTTTTTACAGTCATTCAGAAGCAGGATGGAAAGGGAAAAAATATTTTTACAACGAATCGCTAATAGAAAAGGTGATGGTTGACTTTAAGCAGAACCCGACGCATCGCGCTTATTGGTTCTTTTATAGAGATACAAATGAAACTGTTATAAACCAAAAAGACTTTTACGAATATATTGACTCAACCTACAAAAAACAAGATACATTATTCCATCATCTAAAAACATACTATAGAACTGAATACGCAGATACATGGATTATTAAGATAGCAACAGACTATTACAGTGAAAAAAAGATTTACGAAGAAGAAACATATTTATTAGAATTATTTTTTAAGCAGGACTCGATTATAGAAATAAATCATTCTTACTATAATACAGATTCTTCTTCAGTAAAAAAAGCATTTTACATCGCAGACATCAATGATGACAATAAATGCCATAAATACGATGAAGAGGGCCATCTAATATCATCTTTGTTATATAAACCCAATGAAAATGGTTATTCAATAAAACAATCAGAAGGTGATGAATATATCGAAGTTTATGTCATAAGCGTTAAGCCTAATACCACATCCCTCCGCAAGACTATCAAGCCTGTCAAAATTGCACCCAAAGCCCGTTACTTCGACTTGCTAGGCCGTTACAAGTTCACAAAATAAATGGTGATTCCCGGTCGAAGCCGGGAATGACAAGCAAAAGAAATACTACAAACCACAAGACTTTACTGGATCCCGCTACTTCGAACCTAAGAATTGTAAGGCTGCAAGCAGCCAACAATTCTATATCACAGCTCGAGCCGATAACAAAAGATCGACTGGCGGTTTTAATTTTTTGAAGTCACTAGAATAACAATCAATCCAATAACAGATGCAGACGCAGCCGCAATTCCAACTTTCGTCAATGTTGAAGCAGCCTCTGATTTCGCATTTTCTTCAGCAACACATTCTTCGTATTCAGTCTTTTGAGCGTAAATAGCAGCACAATTTGTCGAAGCGCATCCTAACAAGTTGCAGCAAAGAATTGCAGATAAAAAAGTAAATACAAAAGTCTTGAGCATGAAATGCAATATAAAAACTTTTGTTATATTAAAAGCAAATTAGATAGGAGGAGAAATGGAACAACTCAAAAAAAGCGATTTTATCGCCTCGTTTCTTGCGATTGTATTCGCGATAAATACCACAGTTTTAGCCAACACTTGCACAGACGCCGTTTTCAAAGAAATTGCATATTCCTACATGATTGAAAATAGCGGACTCCAACTAGATTCCGTCGACTCGCCAAATTTTTACAATCAAACATACACATACTCCAATGGCAAAGTGAGCAGAAGCCAATTTTTCGAAAAAGAAAGCGGCTCGACCTCCACCATGAATTTCTATTGGAACAAGGATGAAAGCGCCTTGACAAAACAGGGTATCGAATATTTCATGAGGGATTCCATCTCAGGAGATACCTCATTTATTTTCGAGAATTATTATGTCCTAGGAGTCATGGGACATCAAAAGACCATAAAGGTGACAAGTCAGTCCGCAAGCGTTCTGACAAAAGATCTGGATTTCGGTCAAGAATATTTCGAGGAAATCATCAACAAGGGCGATTCCGTCATCTTCAACAGATACTCCGGGAAGGACAACTCGGCTGCGCTCTCCAATGCAGAAATCTATGTCAGCGATACGGAAAATACCAAATGTCTTGAATTGAATAATGACGGAACAATCGCCAACACGATCACTTACGAACCAAAGAACAACGGCTATTCATTGTCGTATTCTTCCGATGGAATAACAACGATACTTTATTTTTCAAATTCCAAAGGAACAATCTCCATCCGCAAGGCTGTTAAGCCCGTCAAGATTGCACCCCAGGCCCGCTACTTCGACCTTCTGGGACGATTCAAGTTCACGAAATAAAAGGAGATTCCCGGTCAGAGCCGGGAATGACAAGCAAAAGAAACAATCGAACCACCCGCAGCAAATCGTCTACATCCAACTTTCTACTTCCAACTTCCTACCGTCTACTTTTCTATCTTTCTTTCGTCTCTCGTCTGTAGGGCAAAGCCCGTTCTCTCGTCCCGGAACAAGTCCGGGATGACAAAAGGCGAAGCCCCGACCTCACAACTCATACCTCAAAGGCGCGCCGCGCCGACCTCATCGCTCATGACCAATTGTCCTCATTGCGGCGCCGAGCTGAAAAAAGGCGCAACATTTTGCCCCCACTGCGGGAGCGACAAGAACACCGGCTGGAAAGAAGGCGCTGAATACAGCGACCTCGAAACGCCCGACTACGATGAAATTCTCGAAAACGAATTCGGCAACGACCCGAACAGTCCCTACGCCAAAAAGAAAACAGCGAACCCATTCGGCATTATTGTCGTGACTATTATCGTGATTGCGTTTATCGCGGCAATGATTCTATAAATTCAGACTCGTAAAGCAACAACCAAACGTCATGGCGGACATGTTTCGCCATCTACATGCATCAGCCAACTTCATTTAACGTTTCTTCAAGGCGCTTAAGCGTTTCTTCGGCTTCGGTGAAATCGTAATCATCTATTTGATTATGCAACTTTTGCAAAAGCGTTTCTTGCTCCTGCGCGAACATGATTTCATCAAGAGTTTCGAGGATTCGCTTGCATGTTGTCAAGGAACACGATTCTACAGCCGGCTTGAGACCTTCAATTGCCTTGGTGAGTTTATTTGCGGCCTCCGGATCGACACGCTTGATAACCACAGCCGCATTTGATTGTTCCGAAAGAATATTCTGCATAACGATTTTTAAATCGTCAAGGAGTTCTTCCAAGGATGTTTCAAAGGCATGGAATTCCGTGTAATTTTGCTCTTTTTTTAGCAATGAATTTTCGAGCATTACACCGAGCGCTTGAACATGATCCGATCCGATTGTTCCGCAAAGTCCCTTAATCGTGTGCACCAATCTTGTAGCTTCTTCGAAATCGCCGTTTTCAAAAGCTTTTTTCATCTTTTGCACTTCACCACCGTAATCACGGACAAAGCCCTGAACAATCTTGAAGTACAAATTCTTATTGTCATTTGCATGATAAAGGCCTGCAGCCGCATCAAAATTGCGAACCTTCTGGAACATCGTAACAATGCTGTCGTCTGCATTCGAAGGCGT
The DNA here is from genome assembly GCA_946407235.1 of uncultured Fibrobacter sp. GTDB lineage: Bacteria > Fibrobacterota > Fibrobacteria > Fibrobacterales > Fibrobacteraceae > Fibrobacter. The sequence goes on from CAMJNF010000076.1 coordinate 4,613, forward strand.
TGACGATGGTTCTATGACGCTTGCCGTCACCGGCATTTTATCAGCCAAGTGCAAATACTTGGACAGCTCGTTATAGAGCATCATCGGGTCAATCGGTTTCGCGATATAAGAATTCATGCCGGCATGGATGCAATCTTCCCTATCTTTTTGGAAAGCCCTTGCGCTCATGGCTATAATCGGCACAGTCTTGAAATACTCATCGGAACGATTACGGATGGCTTTAGTAGCGTCAAGGCCGTTCATCACAGGCATTTGGATATCCATCAGCACCAAATCAAATGCGTTTTTCTTGAGCAAATCAAGCGCAATTTGACCATTCGGAGCAATCATCGTAGTAAGGCCAACGCTGTTCAAAAGCGATACCGTCAACTCTTGGTTCATCTCGTTGTCTTCAACAAGGAGAATCTTGGCTTCTTTAAAGAATATCTTGTTCTTTTCGACTTTGACGGCCTTTTGGTACGTGAGTTTTTCTTTAAAAGCCTCTTGCATCGAGCTCAGCAAAGAGCTTATCTGTAACGGTTTTGCAACACAACTGTTGTAGCCTATTTCTGTCGCGATATGGTAATTTTTCTCGTCAAAGTGAATCGGATGCATGAGAATTTTTGGAATCTTCTTCATCTTTGCCGGTAGACCTTGAACAAAATCAAAGCCATTCAAAAGAGGCATTTGATAGTCGACAATAAAAAGGTCATATGGTGTTTCACCAGCTTCTTCATGAGCTTGAATCAAATCAAGAGCCTCATCTACAGAAGCAGCCACTTCAACAACGCAACGCAACTTCGTTAAATAATGCCTCAATACATCGCACAACCTGTCGCAATCGTCAACAAGCAAGACGTTCTTATTCTTAAACGTTGATACCGATTTCCACTTCGGAACAGACGACTGTTGCGCAATCGCAAGCGTAAGGGTAAAGAAGAACTTCGATCCGTTTCCAAATTCACTTTCGACCTGAAGTTCTCCACCCATGAGTTCTACAAGCGATTTCGAAATCACAAGTCCAAGCCCTGTGCCGCCATACTTGCGCGTAATAGATCCATCGGCCTGCGTAAACGCATTAAAAAGATGCTGCAACTGTTCACTCGTCATGCCGATGCCAGTATCGATGACGCAGAACGAAAGCTTTGCCTTATTTCCAATAATTTGTTCTTGCTTTATTTTAAGCGTTATGCTTCCGCTTTCTGTAAACTTGGTCGCATTATTGATCAAGTTCGTAAAAATTTGTGAAAGTCGGAGCGGGTCGCCCATCAAAACTTCAGGAATTTCGGGGTCTACATCGATAATCAATTCGATCGGACGGCCAGCAATACGCACTTCTGCAAGGGCCGCCACTTCATCAATAACGTCTTGCAATACGAGCTGCGTAATTTCAAGATCCTGCTTGTTCGCTTCGATTTTCGAGAAATCGAGAATATTGTTTATAATTCCAAGCAGCGATGTTGCCGCATGACTGATACGTTCAATAAAGCCCTGCTGGCGTTCATCGAGTTGCGTTTCTTGAATCAAATGCGCCATGCCGATAATGGCGTTCATCGGCGTACGGATTTCATGGCTCATATTGGCGAGGAATTCACTTTTGGCTTGCGTTGCATGTTCTGCGATTTCACGAGCAGCCACGACTTCCGAAATATCAACCATCGAAAGCATATAGCCGACAACAGCATCCTGCACCTTGAGCGTACAAGCTTCGCCGCGGAACCACGTGTCTGTATGCGTATTGAACGTCTGGAGCTTAAATGAATCATTCCAAACGCCCTGCTCACTAAAAGCCTTTTGTAATGACTTCACGACATCTTCAGGCATTCCGCACTTGGGCATGTTTTCAAGCGGTTGGCCGATGACATCCTTCCAGTCAAGCGTGAGATAATCCGCCAATTGCTTGGACATATACTTGATTGTTCGTTTTTTGTCAAAAATAACAAGTATCGAATTTCCGGCCGAAAGTAAAATCGTATCAAGAATCGTATCTTTTTGAATCCCGCTCGTTTCATCGGAAATAAGGAACAAGTAACGAATCGAGCCGTTGTCTTCGACAAGGAACTGGAAAATGACTTTCCACCAAGCATCTTCGCCGGTGCAACTCCTAACAGGAATAATAATTTGCCTTTCGCTGGCGTGCATTTTGCCGCCCTTCGAAACCTTGTAGACAAACTTTTTAAACGCCTCTGAACGGAAAAATTTCCAAAGAATTTCGCCACGAATATCATTCCCGTTATTGAAAAACTCTGCAATGTAGGCGCTGGCATGGAGAATGTCGAACGTATCGTTCGTAAGGACAAGTCTAAAATTGTCACTTCCCAAAAGGGTCTCGAACATTGTACTGGAGCTTACACTTTCGTTTAAGTCTTTTTGAATAAAAAGCCTGAAAAGGAATCGGACAATTAGCCAAGTGAGGAAAATTAGAGCAAGGACAATGAGTGATACAACAACGATAATCGCATTCAGGTTTTCTTGAACTTTTGCAACGACCTTATTTTTCTGGATAACGTGAACGACATAGAATGGAGCGTTCTTTAAAGGCTTCACCATAAAAATCAATTTACGGTTTTCTATGTCCGTCTTTTCAAAACGGGTAACGTTTTCTTGCGACAAGCTATCAATATGAATATCATCTTGAACAAGGTGCAAAAGCCCTGTGACCGTATCGGCAACAATGAGGTGCAAGCTTGTCTCGTATGGGAAATAGGTAGATAGACTGTCATTTTCGGAACTCACGAGCATGGTGATTCCGCCTTCAGTCTTTGCAAATTCACCCATCAGCTGTCGTACTTTCTGCAAATCGACATCTACAGCGACAGCACCTTTAAACGCATGATTTTTCTCCCACAGCGGATAAGAATACGTAAGCACGCGTTTTTTCGCTTTTTTGTTGATTTCAGGGCCTGTAATGGCAAGGCCCTTGCGTCTGGAAGCTTCCAGATACCATGTATTTATGCGAAATTCCTTTTTCCCATCGTCCAGCTTATAATCCATTGCAGAAATAAACTTTCCATTGCGATTTCCATAATAAGCATCGACATGGAAAGGCGACGATTGCAGGTGCTTTTTCAACACCTTTTTGATTTCAGATTCCTTGGTATGCTGTAAAATTAGCGGGAGCGGCTTGAATTGTTTTTCGAATCTATTGAAAAACAATTCAAGATTCTGAACCGTCTTATCCTGGAATTTGGATTCTGATGAACTGTAAGAAGTTGAAATAAGAGTCGATTTAAGATAATTTGAAAATACGATAACAACAACGATGGTAAAAACGAGCATCGGTATCGTATACACAAGCGAAATGCGCCAACTGAGGTGGCGTTTCTTATCATTAATCGGACTCGGTGTCAATCCTTACATTCCTCTGAGGACGACGTGTCTTTGAACTTTTCGTAAATTTCGGGCAACTGGTCTGCCAAAGCAAGGAACGCATCGACGACATCTGGGTCAAACTGGGTTCCACGGCCCTTGACGATTTCGGCAACAGCCACCTGGTGCGGATACGGGTCTTTATACGGACGTTTCGAGACGAGAGCATCGTAAACGTCAGCGACGGCCATAATGCGTGCACCAATAGGAATATCGGTTTCCTTTTTGTGGTTAGGGTAACCTTCACCATTCCAGTATTCGTGATGGCCAAGCGCCATTTCTGCAGCGATACGCACCATAGGATTGTCGTGAAGTTCCTTGGTCGCTTCTTGCAAAACATCATAGCCCATTTGCGGATGTTGCATCATGACTTCGCGCTCGTCCGGAGTCAATGTTCCCGGCTTGCGCAAAATGCGGTCGTGAATACCGACCTTGCCAATATCATGAAGTGGTGCTGCGGTCGCGAGGTTTTCAACATATTCAGGAGAAATTGTATCTGCGTACTTTGGATTTTTTCGAAGCTCTTCGGCAATACGTTGCACGATGATCTGAGTACGCTTGATGTGCTCCCCCGTCTCCGGATCGCGGTATTCGGCCAATGAACCGAGGCTCAGCAACATGACTTTCAACGTCTTTCGAAGGTCGGCGGTCTTTTCATCAACGAGTTCATGCAAATGGTCGGTCTGGCGTTGCAGCTGGTCGCGCTGTTGCTTGAGCTGGAGTTGATTCTTAATGCGGAGAGTTACGAGTGCTGGGTTGAAAGGCTTGGTGATGTAATCGACCGCACCTAGATCAAGACCGATCTGTTCACTTTTACTATCCGCCTTGGCAGTTAAGAATATAACGGGGATCCCTTGCAAGATATTCTTTTCGCGCATGACCCTCAATGTTTCGTAGCCATCCATTTCCGGCATCATCACATCGAGCAAAATCAGGTCTGGGCGGACTTTCTCCGTCAATTCAATAGCCTTCTTACCATTCAGAGCAACACAAACGTCATAATCCTTCGACAGAATACCTTCCAAAACATCAATATTCGTCTTGGTATCATCAACAACTAAAATTTTCAAACGAGCACGTTCCATATCCATAATATACGTTTAAAAACCCAAATATTACAACTCATTTTAATACACTATAGAACATAAAATAGACTTATTTTCTCTATGGATTATTTTTCAAGAGTTCCAACACCTGGTTTTGTGACTATTATCACGGCTGAAAGTATATTTATTTCAGTTTCTAGTCAATAGAAACAGAGTTGGTATAAGCTTATATTTGAAATTAGTCGTTGGTAAGGAGACCTTATGAAGAGAACTTATCCCTTGGTGATTCTGCTTGCGCTAGGAGTGCAGGCTCAAGATATTGTTGATATAGCTCCGTTTTGGCGTGCTATCGATAGCGTGAGCCTGGGAAACACGATCAACGACCTGTATACCGACCTCACCCTCCCCGACACGATAAAGATTGGTGGAGAAACATTCCCTGTGACCTGGGTCAGCAGCGACACTCTGTTTTTAAGGCATGATGGGCACATCAACGGAAGGTTTGTTGGTGAAAACAAGGAAGTCACACTCACGGCAACCGTTCACGATAACTTGAATCAAAAGAAACAGGATGTAGCGAACAAGGTTTCCATCCACGGTTTCGAGCCTTACTCCAATTACCTCTTTGCATATTTTCCGGCCAACAACGACGAGAACATCTACTACGCAATCAGTAACGATGGCTACAACTTCACGGCCATGAACAACGGAAAGCGCGTGGTTGCAGCGGATACAGTAAGTATTAAGAAGGGGCTCCGTGACCCCCATGTACTGAGAGCTCCAGATGGCTGGTTCTACATGGTCAACACCGACATGAAGAGCGCCGAAGGTTGGTCCAGCAACCGCGGCATGGTGCTGATGAAATCGCGAGACCTCATTCACTGGAAGCACGCCACAGTGCATTTTCCGGACAAGTACAAAGGAAAAAAATTTGCAAACGTGACCCGCGTGTGGGCGCCCGAAACGATCTGGGACGATAGCTACGAGAACAAGGACGGGAGCAAAGGAAGACCGCTCGTTTACTATTCGCTTTTGACCGATGACGGCACCATCCCTTACGACCAAGTGTTTTTCAATTACGCGAACGAAGACTTTACAGACCTCGAAGGCGACCCGATTCATTTCTTTGACCGCGGCAAATCGACCATCGACATGGACATCGTCTACAATCCTGTAGATAAATACTACCACGCCTTCTATAAGAACGAAGGCGATGGCGGCATCTGCAAGGTGAAAGCTCAATCGCTTACATCCGCAAATGGAACAAAAGCTCCGAACTGGAGCAAGCAGAGCAAGGCTCTTCAGCAGACAACCGAAGCGGTCGAAGGAGCTGGCGTCTTCAAGCTCATTAACCAAAATTCCTGGGTGTTGATGTACGACTGCTATATGAACGGCCATTACCAGTTCACGAGCAGCGCAGACCTCGAAACGTTCAAGTTCGTGCAAGACACGAAAACGAGCGGAGCATTTACGCCGCGCCATGGCACGATTCTCCCGATTACAGCGCAAGAAACAGCAGCACTCATGAAAGCCTTCCCCACGTCGAATTTCGAAGCGAAAGTGATTAACCTCCCCGATTCCATCGGAGTCTGCGACGGAAAGAAAGTTGTTGGCCCGTGCAGCGCTACAAAAATTATTCCTTATGTGAAAGTTGGCGAAGCCAGCTGGAACGAAACTACAGACTTGAAAGTCGCCAAGGGCGCAACAGTGCAATTAGGCCCGCACCCATGGGACGGCAAGATTTGGAGCTGGGAGGGGCCGGGCGGATTCAAGTCCACCACGCGCGAAAACACGCTCAAGAACGTAGATGGCACCAAGAGCGGTTACTACACAGTTACCTATACAAACGAAACCGGCTGCAAGAGCATTGCTAAAATCAAGATTGTCGTCGATGATCCAGACCACCCATATGTGGAACCCCCTCCAGTAAGCATTAGCGACCGTGGAATGCGCGAAATTCACAAAGACCTGCGCCTTAAACACGCCCCAGTCTATTTCGATTTGCTGGGCAACAGACTTAAGGATAAGCCGCGCAACGGAATGTATGTTGTCAAGTAGGAAGTAGACAGTAAAGTTTAGATCCCTGCAACAGCTCTGTTCAATTTTATAAATGCATTCACGGGGTCGGCGTAGTTCCAAATGCCACCAAGAGCAGCCACGCCGGCAGATGACATTTTCTTGAAATCATCGATAGTATCCGTATCAACGCCACCCCATAAAATGAGTGGCGTCTTTACGTTTATGTTCAATGAAGTTCCGAAAGTTTCAACCGCTTCTAACGCTGATTGCGGTTGCAAAATCGGACCGACAAGAGCTCCCGCCACCCAATCGGGAAGAGTCTCGACTTGTTCAGGACTACGACAAAAAGCGACACAATTCACGCGTTTCCAACTTTCGGGAACATCCCCCATAAAACTTTCCGCTTCACACACGCATCCTCGCACATCAAGCTGTTCTGCCACATCGGGCGTTCCACGCACCCAAATGCGATCACGCAGTTCCATAGGCAAACTCAAAAGCCAACGTTCGTAATCGTCTGGAGTGGCATGACGATTCCCGCCACGACCTCGTTTATCAAGAATCAAACGAGTCAATCCACGACGGAACATTTCTTCGATATCGTCGTATTCAGAAGCAAAATTATCAGGACAAGTGATAAGCCAAAGACGCATAGATGTTGATTTATAGATTCACTTTTTTGAAGAATCTAGAAAAAATTTTGCAAATGCAGCGTTCAAAGAAACTAGGCAAAGCCCATTGATGGAAGTTGCTGTCAACGCGATTTGTTTTACATTTTCTTGTATTTCGCAAAAACACTTTACACAGAATGTAAGAGTTCAAAAATTGTTACAAAAAAATTTTGGTCATTTCTTGCCGCGCTTGACTTTTTTACTACATTATAAGTCCGATGAAAATATCGGATTCCATCGAAGCCCACCTGAGCTCAGCCGTTGCAGCAATCTCGCAACGCAACCAGGCGACTCTCTCTGAGTTGGTTATCAAACATCCGATTTACTTCACTGTCTTTCATCGTCTTTATCATCTTTATCGTTTGGCAAAAGCAACTGGCTTTTGCCTTTATTTTTGTACAAACTTTAAACAAATTCCGGCTTTAAAGTCGGTGCATGGTGAGCTCCCCAAGACTCACTTACTCAAGGAGAAGTATCATGGCTAAGGCAACCGCAAAGAATACGGCAAAGCAGCCCAAGTACATTTTTATTACTGGCGGCGTAGTGAGTTCACTCGGCAAGGGAATCACCTCGGCATCGCTCGCGCTCCTCTTGAAGAGCCGCGGTTACAAGGTGTTCATGCAAAAACTTGACCCGTATTTGAACGTAGACCCGGGTACAATGAGCCCTTACCAGCATGGCGAAGTTTTCGTGACGGACGATGGTTATGAAACCGACTTGGATCTTGGCCACTATGAACGTTTTGCGGGCGTGCAATGTTCTAAGGCATCGAGCTACACATCAGGCCGCATTTATTCTTCCGTACTTTCTAAGGAACGTGCGGGCCACTATTTGGGCGGCACAGTGCAGGTCATCCCGCATATCACGAATGAAATCAAGGACGCATTCCGTTCGGCTGCCGAAAGCGGCGCAGATATTATTTTGTGTGAAATCGGCGGTGTCGCAGGCGACATCGAATCGCTCCCGTTCCTCGAAGCCGCAAGACAGTTCCGTT
>CAMJNF010000077.1 GCA_946407235.1 uncultured Fibrobacter sp.
AGATTTACAAGGCCAAGGGCACGGGCTCCATCGTCATCGGTGACGAAAACTACGGTGAAGGCTCCAGCCGCGAACACGCCGCTATGGAACCGCGCTTCCTCGGCGTGAAGGCCGTGATCGTGAAGAGCTTCGCCCGCATTCACGAGACGAACCTCAAGAAGCAGGGCATGCTCGCCCTCACCTTCAAGAACGCTGCCGACTACGACAAGATCCAGGAACAGGACGTGTTCGACATCGTTGGCCTCACCAAGTTCGCTCCGGGTTCCGAGTTCACGCTCGTCGCCCACCACAAGGACGGCTCCGTCGACAACATCGCGCTGAGCCACACCTACAACGAACAGCAGTGGGCATGGTTCAAGGCAGGCTCCGCACTGAACTTGATTAGAACCAATAATAAGTAACTACTACATATAACACCCTTCATCCAAAATCAGTTATAAAAAATGCAGACTCACAAGAGTCTGCATTTTTATGTTGCAACAGGAAAGCTTTGTATTTTCCAGTCTAATTCAATTTACTAATCCTCATTTGAAGCTTTTTCTAAATATTCTTCCACACTTTTATCTTTACTTCGCAAGAAATCAACCATTTTATTCCTAAGTACCTTATAAGCATTAGCTTCTTTTTCAAACTTCTTTTGAGACATTGAATAGTCAGAATTAATGGAAACGCCATCACCATTATTAATACGAAAACCCTTTACTTTAGATCTTATACAATCACGATATTGGTCATATTTAATAACATCCTTAGGAGTAATTGGATTTTTCCAAAATATAAAAGGACTTACAGCCGTAGATGAAAGCATTAATTCATACAAGCCGGCTTCTATTTTATTTTCATCCGTGCCTACAGTGTCCAGAATCAGCTTAGAAAGCTTTTCTGTATTTCTATTAATTTGCGACAATTGATCAAACATTTTTTCTATTCGATTATGCTCACTTTCTTTTTGTAAGAAATTATAAAGCATACCAGCCCATTGTTTTTTTAAATAATCTTCAATGTCTGAAAAATCTGAAAACGAACTAAAAGCATTATTTACTTCAGCAGAGCGAACCTCATTTATAAATTCAAAAATTTTTAGAGAATCAACCGAAGGAAACTTAATTTTATCTATGACCTCGGCATTGTCTTTGTTTTTTTGATATACAAAATGTTCGTTATAAACAGATCGTTCAACCAAAGTAAACACAGGTATCCTTTTTTTTACTGCAGTTCTATATTCCTTATTTGTGATTGAATCTTCAGTTTTTTCATAGCGTCCCCCATATCTGCCACCTATAATTAAAATAAAAATCTGAGCATTTTCAACTTCATTCAAACATGAATCATGTGTGTGTGAAGATGGATCAAAGAACACATCACCATCTTCACTTAAAACAGGTTCATACCCCATATTCTTTATAAAATACTTTAAGTTCTCTCTTATATATTTCAAATCATAACATGTAGAACTTACAAAGACTCTTGGTGTAGCCATAGAAACCTCTTTTTTATCTTATCAAAATAATTATCACACAAATATAACTAAAACTAGCATAAACTATCATTTTATAGTTCAGTTCATTCTTATTTTTTTACAAAATCTAGATAAATTTCTTTTTTTAAATACACTGGTTCCAGCCGCGAACATGCCGCCATGGAACCGCGCTTCCTCGGCGTGAAGGCCGTGATCGTGAAGAGCTTCGCCCGCATCCACGAAACGAACCTCAAGAAGCAGGGCATGCTCGCCCTCACCTTCAAGAACGCTGCCGACTACGACAAGATCCAGGAACAGGACGTGTTCGACATCGTTGGCCTCACCAAGTTCGCTCCGGGTTCCGAGTTCACGCTCGTCGCCCACCACAAGGACGGCTCTGTCGATAACATCGCCCTCAGCCACACCTACAACGAACAGCAGTGGGCATGGTTCAAGGCAGGTTCCGCCCTCAACCTGATCCGCGCCAACAACAAGTAAGCGCATATCGCCTTTAACGCAAAACGCAGACTCTCCGGAGCCTGCGTTTTTTTATCCCCCTCGCATAACATTTTTCAAAGTTGCCATTTTTCGAGGAATAACTAAATTTAACACGATATTCACTGAGTTTCGGCTCAAATTTTAGGAAAAGAACATGGCAAATAACCGTGAAAACTGGGGTTCCAAACTAGGCGTGATTCTCGCTGTGGCGGGTTCTGCAGTCGGTCTTGGCAATTTTCTTCGATTCCCTGTGCAGGCTGCTACCAATGGCGGCGGCGCATTCATCATCCCCTACCTCATTGCGTTTGTGTTCCTTGGGATTCCGCTCGCCTGGATTGAATGGACGCTTGGCCGTTACGCTGGCTACCACAATTACGGCACCTCCCCGAGCACGTACCACGTGATTTTCCAAAAGAAAAAGAAGTGGGCAAAGTACCTGGGCTCGCTCGGACTCCTCCCACCGATTTTCATCATTTTCTACTACGGATTTATCCAGTCCTGGATTTTGGCGTTCGCGTTCTACTCTGCAACAGGCACGTTGATGGACGTTGTCGCGCAGGGTCCGGAAAAAATGACGGAATTCTTCGGCAATTACATAATGCTCAAGACTTGCGTCGGAGGCATCCCGGTTGCCATCATCTTCTTCCTCATTACATTTATCGCGAACATGATTGTGCTTTCGTTCGGTGTGCGCAAGGGCATTGAACGCGCCAACAAGATTTGCATGCCAATCCTCTTGATTTTGGGTCTCGTGCTTGTGGTCCGTGTGCTCACGCTCCCGGGCATCGGCAAGGGACTTGCCTTCATGTGGAACCCGGATTTTTCGCAACTTACAAGCCCGAAGGTCTGGATGGCCGCTGCAGGCCAGGTGTTCTTCACGATGAGCCTCGGCATGGCAATTATCTTCTGCTACGCGAGCTACCTCAAGCCGAAAGAGGACCTCGTGCTTTCTTCGCTCACGGCTAGCGCCACGAACGGATTTGCCGAAGTGATTATTGGTGGTACGGTCGTAATCCCGATGGCAGTGCTTATCGCAGGCGCCAACATCGAAGAATGTGCCAAGCTCGGCACGTTCGGTCTTGGATTCCAGACAATGCCTTACGTTTTCGGAACGCTCCCGTTCGGCGGCGTGCTTCAGACTGTTTGGTTCACGATGCTCTTCTTTGCTGGCATCACGAGCGCCATTTCCATCATCCAGCCGCTTATCAGCTTCTGCGAAGATGACCTCAAGTTTACGCGTAAAAAGTCCGTCACGACAGTCAGCACGATTACCTTTATCGGTAGCCTTACCGCTATTTTCGGCCTCGCCGCCGGTACAGTCGATGAACTCGACTTCTGGGGCGGTACGTACCTCATCGTGTTCGTAGGCATGATCCAGGCCGTTCTCTTTAGCCTCGTGCTTGGACGCCGCAAGGCCAAGGAAGCACAAGCCAATGGCGACCTCCCCGCCGAAGTTGTGGTTGAACCGGGCGAAAACGAGGCATTTGCCACCATGAACGACGGTACGCTTCTCAAGCTTCCGAAATTCCTCCGCCCGATTATCCTTTATGTATGCCCGATATACCTGATTGTGCTCTTAGTTTCGTTCACACTCACGGACGGTCTCCCGTTCATCACGCTTAGCAACGTAGACCCAAACGCAACGGTTACTTTCCTCGGACACACGTTCCCGCAAGTCGGATTCACGTGGGCATTCCGCGGATTCTTACTTGTGCTGTTCTTGCTTTTGAACCTCGCCATCGCCTATGCCTGGCGCAAGGGAGGCCCCGCTGAAAAGGGCCGCAGCAAGAAAATCAAGAAGATGGAAATCGGTAACTCTGACGAAAACATGGAGGGCTAAAAATGAACTCTGAATTCACAACAGGCGGACTCGTATTCATGATTTGCTCTTGGAGCGCCATCATCGGTCTCTGCGCATTCTGCTTCTATAAAGTGTTTAAGAAGTAAATAGTAGACAGTAGGAAGTTAGAAGTAGGAAGAATGTCATGCCCGCCTCCGAGCGGGCATCTCTCTTTTACCCCCACCAATCATTACTATATTTACCTCACATTTTTAAACAATTTTTCATACTAAACAACGATTATATGAAACGCACAACCTGCCCTGGCGAAGTCCCCTATTACATTGCTGTATTTTTTAGTTCTTTCATGCAACTGGGGTTATTCATCCATTTTCAACGCTGGATAACCTTTAACTCCGAAGGAACACGATTTTTCTGGTTGAGCCTACTGCTCCAGTTCGCCATGTTCTCGCCAAGCATTATCATGATGCATGTGGCAAGTTACTTCGCAGGCCGCTTCCCCAAGAGCAAGGTCATGGGTTGGACCTCCATCGGCATGGCCATTTCCGTTTTGCTCATCGCATTTTTCTTTGGCGACAGGCTTGACTTCGGTGCTTTTGCATTGCTCTTCTTGTACGGCATTTTCCTCGCGATTTTCAGCCCTGCAAAAATCGGCCTGATGAAAGAAATCACCGACGGGAACGAACTCGTGAAGATCAACGCCAAGCACTTGATTTTCATGGCGCTCGGCATCACGATTATATCCTTCCTCACGTTTGACTACAGCCCGAACGACAGTTCAACGATCAGCTACACGCTGCTTCCATTTATCCTCTCGGCTGTTGGCCTTATTGCCGCGATTTCATCGTTCTGCATCCGCATCTGCAAGCAGAACAAGTTCGTGAAGCTCCGCTCCCCCATGCGCAACTTTTCTTCCACTTGGTCAAACCCGATGCTCAGGCTCTCGATGCTTGGCATTGCCGCATTCTGGAGCGTGACGCAGTTTCTCATCATGATTTCACAGAACATGACGGGCACGCAAAGCACAACGCTTTTCCAGTGGACGTTCATCTTTACGGGAATCGGTTACGTCATTGGCGCCATCAGTGCCGCAAAGTCTTCCAAGAACTTCGTGGAAACAGGCCTAATCCCGCTTGCCGCTATCGCCTCATCCATTACAATGGTTGTAACGCCGTTCATCAATAACCAGTACGTCCTTGCGTTTCTTTACGCCTTCATCGCCTTCTGGGCAGGTTCCGCATTCGTGATTCTCCGCACGGTCATCCAGAACGTCACGCGCCCCGACACCTCAGGCCGCATCCACGCCGTCTCGTTCATGATCCAGATGAGCTTCCTTTTCATCTTGCTCGCTTTCCAAGTCATTCTCTTCCTCATGACGGAACTGAGCCTCCACAAGCAAATGTTCTTCCTCGCTGTGATTCTTGCGCTCACTTTCGTGTTCACGCTCAAGCGTACCCCGATGACGCTCCTGCGCGCTGGGCTTCGATTTGCGTTCTCGTTTGTGTTCCGCTACAAAGTCAAGGTTCACGGTGTCCAGAACATGCCTGAATCCGGTCCGCTCCTTTTGGTCGGCCCGCACTACAGCTTTATTGACTGGGCAGTGCTCCAGATGGCAAGCCCCCGCCCGCTCCTCATCGCCAGCAATCGCAACACTTTTGCCGACTGGTATTTGCGCTGGTTCGCCCACGGTAAGTCGGTCATCAACATCAACCGCCGCGACCCCAGCGAAGCCATGGAAAAAATCCACGAAGCGCTATTGAAGGGAGAAGCGGTCGTCATCTTCCCCGAAGGCGAAGTTTCCAAGAGCCCGTTCGTCTCGAAGTTCTCGCTCGATTACAGCAAGGCCATCGCAGGCACAGAAGCGCAAATCGTCCCGTTCTACATCCAAGGTCTCTGGGGCAGCCGTTACAGCCACGCCTCCGAATGCGTAAACCGCCCGCAGTACTTCAACCGCGTCATCAGCGTGGGCTTTGGCAAGGCACTTCCCGCCTCCACCCCCGAAGATGTTATCCGCAAGGACTTGCAGAACTTGGGCACGGATATCTGGAACATGGCGATGGACCATTCCGCAAGCATCATTCCGCTTTGGTACCGCGCCATGCGCAAGCGCCGCTCCCGCCCGATCTTGATTGACCCTGCCGGCCGCCACGTGAATGGTTACGAGATGATCCGCCTCTGCCACCACTTCGGCAAAAAGATCAAGTCGCTCACCAAGAACGACCAGAATGTAGGCTTCATGCTCCCCACAAGCCGCGATGCCGCCCTCGGCATTATGTCTATCCTCGGCTGCGGAAGGACGACCGTCAACCTAAACTACACCTCGCCTGTGGACACGCTCATCGGCTGCATCGACAAGGCTGAACTTTCAACAATCGTCACGTCCCGCGCCTTCTTCGACAAGCTCTGCGGCAAGAACCCGGACTTCAAGCAGCTCGCCGAAAAATGCCAGATGTTCTACATCGACGAAGAAGAAAAGAAAATCAGCACCTTCTGCCGCCTGCTCGAATCGTTCATCGTCCTTACATTCCCTAAAAAGCTTTTGAGAGATTTCTGGTTCACCACGTCTAAGTTAACCGATGATGCCGTTATCTTGTTCAGTTCCGGTTCTGAAGGTACGCCGAAGGGTGTAGAACTCACACACAAGAACGTGATTTCCAACGCCCAGCAAGGAGACCACGTCATCAGGCTTTGCCGCAACGACGTGATGACATCGCTCCTCCCGCTGTTCCATTCGTTTGGCTTTACGATGACATTCATGATGCCGCTTTTGGACGGTGTGCCGATGGTGCTCTGCCCCGACCCGACCGACATCAAGACGCTTGCCCGCGTATGCGCCGAATACAAGGCAACCATCCTCATGGGCACCCCGACGTTCCTCCGCGCCATCGCCATCAACCGCTGGGTACACCCTATGTGCCTCGACTCTTTGCGCTACGTGATTGCCGGTGCCGAAAAGCTCCGCCCCGAAATGCGCGAAACGTTCAAGCTCAAGTTCGGCAAAGACATATACGAAGGCTACGGCTGTACGGAACTCACGCCGCTTGCCACGCTCAACGCCCCGAACGTATTGCTCGATGACTTCTTGACGATGGAAAAGTGCTGCGACCACTCGAGCATCGGCATGGTTGTCCCAGGTTCAACAGGCGCAATCATCAACCCCGAAACAAACGAATTCCTCGCGCCGGGTGAAGAAGGCATGCTCGTCATCACAGGCCCGCAAGTCATGAAGGGCTACCTCCGCGACGAAGCAAAAACAGACGCCGTCATTTTTGAAGCCGAAGGACGCCGCTGGTACAAGACCGGAGACAAGTGCACCATCACAGAAGACGGCTTTGTCAAGATTCTCGGTCGCTACAGCCGCTTCGCAAAGCTCGGCGGCGAAATGATTTCCCTTACCGCTGTGGAACTCCGCATTGCAGAAACAGGCATCATGGGCGACCACGAATTTGCCATTACCGCCGTTCCGGATTCTGTGAAGGGCGAACGCATCGTGCTTCTCGTCAAGGGCGATGAAACGCTTGACACCGAAGAAATCTCGAGAAGTCTCCGCAAATCGGGCATTCCGCCGCTTATGCAGCCAGGTTCCGTATTCTGCGTCGAAGCGATTCCGAAGCTCGGCAGCGGCAAGTGGGACTTCAACGGAATGAAGAAGCTCGCCACGGAACTCGTCGAGAAGAAGTAATCGCCAACAATAGCCTTAAAATATACCCGCACGCAAAAACGTGCGCGCATTTTAAATAGCGGGCCATAAAAGCCCCAAACGCATCTTAATTATTGTATATTAAAGGCGCAAAACAAGGAGATTACATGAGTCAAATTGTCTCTAAATTCCAAGAATTGGGGCTGACGCTCCCCGCCTGCCCCGCACCGGTTGCCGCTTATGTTCCGGCAACACGCTTTGGCGATACGATTATTGTTTCAGGGCAGTTGCCGTCTGTGAAGGGCGACTTTTCCGCTTTTACCGGCGTTGTTCCAAACCAGATTTCAGTAGAAAAGGCTAAGGAAGCGGCACAGATTTGCTTCTTGAACAACATCGCCGCAGCCCTCACGCAGTTGAAAGCCGGCGAAACGCTCCGACTTGTGCAAATTCAGGGATTTGTGCAGTCCGCAAACGATTTCCATGACCAGCCGATTGTATTGAATGGCGCAAGCGAACTCGCTGTACAGATTCTCGGTGAAAATGGAAAGCACGCCCGTACGGCAGTCGGCGTTTCGACACTCCCGAAGAACGTCGCAGTCGAAATCAGCTGCACGTTCCAGGCAATCGCAGAGTAATTCGGAATTAGGAATTCGGATTTCGGAATTAAATTACAAGTGTGCGGATCCATTCGCGCATGTGGAATACGGAATAGCCCGAAGTCAGCGACTTCTGGGCTATTTTTGCACCCCATTCTGTCGCCATTTTCTTGGGATCCAGCGGGAACCCGACGCGGCCCAAATCCAGACGGTCCGCATCAAAGCACGTATCAATCGTAACAATTCCCGTATGCGGCTGAATCGTGTGGAGGCGGCACGCATCATAGAGCCAGCCAAAACGTTCATCGTCCAGCTCAAAACGTTTTTCTTCGCGGCAACGCTTTGCAAATTCTGCACCGCGAGCACCATGTTCACGGTCGTACGCATCATCCAAGCGCTGTGAGTCATGGAAAATCGCAAACAGGCGCACCACATCAATATCGGCGCCGGTCTTTTTCGCCAAGAGGAGCCCATTGTACTCCACCTGATGCCAATGCTCAATGCCATGAACCTCGGACTCGTAGAGCCGATTCTCAAAAGCAAAATTCATTAAAGCCGCGAAATCGATCATAGTTTAGTGTTTAGTGGTTGGTGTTTAGTGGTTAGGGATGTAATAGAAACGTTCCAATTACAATTCCTGTTTACTAACCACTGCCTACTAACCACTTCTTTACTTCCCGTAATTTTCCTTCAGGTCCATTAATCTTTGTAGCGCTTGCATCGGAGTCATTTCCTCGGGCTTGAGCCTGCGAATTTCATCCTTGAGCAAGAGCGTGTTTTCATCAGGCGGAGCAAACAAGTCCATCTGCGGCTGCGCCTTGATTTTTTTGTTTTGCGCCTCGTCGCTCGGGTCAATCTTTTGCTTTTCCAAACGGAGCAAAATCTTGCGAGCTCGGCGCACCACGTTAGGTGGGAGCCCCGCCATCTCAGCCACGTGAATGCCATAGCTCGAATCGCATGCGCCTTCGAGAATCTTGTGCAAGAACGTGAGCTTGTCGCCCTTTTCCTGCACAGCGACCTGGAAGTTGCCGGCATGTTCCAGCGATTCCACAAGCCCCGTCAATTCGTGATAGTGCGTTGCAAACAGCGTAAGCGCCATGCGGGCTGGCTCACTGTGGAGAGTCTCGACAATCGCCCACGCAATTGAGAGACCATCAAACGTACTCGTACCGCGACCGATTTCATCGAGCAACACAAGGCTATGCGGCGTCGCATTGCGCAAGATGTTCGCCGTTTCAATCATCTCGACCATGAACGTACTGAGACCACGGCTCAAGCGGTCGCTAGCGCCCACACGCGTAAAGATTCTATCGACCACGCCAATGCGGGCACTTTCGGCAGGCACAAAGCAGCCAATCTGCGCCATGAGCACAATAAGCCCTGTCTGGCGCAAGTACGTCGATTTACCGGCCATGTTCGGGCCTGTAATGAGCATCAGTCGCGTACCGTCCGGCGAAAGCGTCACATCGTTCGGAACAAAGTTCAAATCGGGGTTCACCGCGACAATTACCGGATGGAAACCGCCGCGAATTTCAATACCCGTTCCTTCAAAAACTTCAGGGCAAACGTAATTGTACTTGCGTGCCGCACGTGCAAAGCTGTACAAACTATCCACACGGGCAATCGCATCGGCAATGCCTTGGAGCTCAGCACGCCAGCTGTTCACGCGTTCGCGAAGCTCGCAGAAAATCTTGTATTCCAACGCATGGATGTTGACTTCGGCATTGCTGATGACAGATTCGCATTCCTTCATTTCCGGCGTGATATAGCGTTCGCCGTTCACCGTTGTCTGCTTGCGGATATACTCGTCCGGAATCGGCTGCGTGGCCTTTGCCATCTGCGCCTTCGTGATTTCGATGTAATAACCGAACACGCGGTTGTAACCGACCTTCAATGACGGGATCCCAAGGCGTTCGCGTTCGCGACCTTCCAGCGAAGCAATCCATTCACGGCGTTCCTTGATGTCCTCGTTCATCGCATCGAGCTCTGCACTTGCACCCGGGCGGATCATTCCGCCTTCACGCACGGTCATCGGCAAGTCATCATTGAAGTAATTGAGCAAGTCTTCGCCACGGCCCTTTGCAGCGTTCAGCGTTTCGCGCAGCCCTTCAAAAAGCGGCGCATGCAAGCCTTCCAACACGTCAGCGACCTTCGATGCCTGCGAGAGGGAGCGTCCCATTCCCGCGAGGTCACGCGCATTTGCACGACCACTACCGACACGGCCCATCAAGCGTTCCATATCGAGAATCGACGTGAGCGATTCCTTGAGTTCATCAAGCGCCACGGGATTCTGGACAAGTTCACCCACCGCTTCTTCGCGTTCGCGGATGCGGTCCACAGCAATCAACGGATGGCTCACCCAGTCCTTGAGCGTACGCCCACCCATCGCAGTCACCGTAAAGTCAAGCACCGAGCAAAGCGTGCTGGAATAATCGTCAGCATTCAGCGGACGCACGAGTTCCAAATTGCGGAGCGTACTCGGGTCGAGCGTCATGTAATCGTCCAGATTCAAAATCTCGAGCGTCGTAAAGTGCGACAGTTCGGACTTTTTCTGGTTGATCAAATACTGAAGCAATGCGCCCGTCACAGACGTTTCAAAAACGCGACCATCCAAGCCAAGGCCATCGAGCGCTTCAACCTTGAAGTGCGTAAAGAGCACATCCTTCGCCTGGTCTTCTGCAAACAAAATCGCCGGGAGTTCGGTGACCAAGACGTTTTCCGCCTTGATCAAGTCCATAATCGCAGATGGAATCGTCGTCCCTTCGGGAATCACGATTTCCTTGGGCATGCGACGGCTGAATTCGCATTCGAAAGCCTGCACACTGCTACGGCACGTCGCCAAGTAACCCGTCGTCACATCGGCAATCGCAAACGCGGCCACATCCCCGTTTCCGCCCTTGCCATCATCGCTTGTCGCAGGCACATAAGCGCAAAGGTAATTTGCCTCTTTTGCATTGAGGTTTTCTTCGTTCATCGCCGTGCCGGCGCTGATGATTTCAACAATGTCACGCTTGACAATGCCCTTTGCAAGTTTCGGGTCTTCGACCTGTTCGCAAATAGCGATGCGGTAGCCTGCGGCCACCATCTTTGGCACATAGCGTTCGGCAGCGTGGTGCGGGAACCCGCACAAAGGCGTTGCACCAGAAGCGCCGTTATTGCGGCTCGTGAGCGTTAAACCTAAAATTTTCGAGGCGATTACAGCGTCATCTTCAAAAAGTTCAAAGAAGTCGCCCATGCGGAAAAACAAAATGCAGCCAGGATTTTCTTTCTTGATTTCGTAATATTGCTGCATCAACGGAGTAACGGCCATTAAGCATCTCCCATAGACAATTCAATCTGGTCCGTAGATTCTTCAAGCGGTGCAGGTTCTTCCGGAGCATTTTCCGGCTTGGCATATTGCGGCACCAAGGCACCCGCTTCCAAAAGTTCGCTGAATTCACGCAAGCGCGGCAAATCTTCCGGAATGCGGTTGATACCAAAGTATTTCAAAAATTCTTGCGTGGTCACATACGTGTAAGGGTTACCGACTGTTTCTGCACGTGCACCCAACGTAATAAAGCCCTTGTCGAGCAAGTTACGGATCGGACCATCCGCAGACGAAACACCACGAACCTGTTCAATCGCAGCCTTTGTTATCGGCTGCTGGTACGCAATCACGGCAAGCGTTTCAAGTGCCGCCTGCGAAAGGCGCCTTGCATTTGCTTCCGGGAAAAGCTTGCGCACCCACGGATAATACTTTGCACGTGTTCTAAAGCGGTAACCGCCCGCCTGTTCCACAATTTCAAACGGAGACTGAATCTTGTTCAAAGAATCGTTCGCGGTAATGAGCGCATCCGCCACAGAACGAGCGTCCAAAAAGTCACCGAGAATTTCGCGAAGCTTCTTGAGCGTCACGACATCCGGTGACGCAAACACTAGCGCCTGTATAATGCGAGCCAGGTCTTCCCTACTTTCAACTTTCGGGAGTTCCGCCGATTCTTCGGCCAATTCTTCGACATTCTGATCTTCAGCCATACGTTTGATCCTTTTGTCTAAAGCGGTCTAAAGTCACCCAGTTAGAATACAACCAAGTCGTTCTTGTGGATAAGTTCATCAGGAACGTTCTTGCCCAAGATTTCATGCACCTGGGCAGTCTTCTTGCGGAGCACAAGCTTGAGCGTTTCGCTATCAAAACCAGCGACACCGCGAGCCACAGGATTCTTCTTTTCGTCCTGGACTTCAATCAAGTCGCCCTTGTCGAAATGCTTCTGCACGGCAATCACGCCAACCGGCAACAAGCTCGAATGATTTTCACGCAAAGCCTTCACACCGCCTTCATCGACAATCACGCTTCCACGCGGCGTCGTAATGAAGCTCAGCCAGCGCTGACGGCTATTGAGCTTTTTCTTGGAGCCTGCGAACAAAGTGCCTGTTGCATTTTCAAAGAACACCTGATGCGGCAGCACCTTCATACCGCTAGCGAGGAACGCATTCGCGCCACTCTTCGTCACATTGCGAATCGCTTCGAGTTTGCTCCTCATGCCGCCGGTACTGACGGCGGACCCGGCCTCACCGGGCTTTCCAGCGAGTGCGAGAATCGCAGGCGTGATTTCAGGAACAAAGTTCAACAAACGAGCGTTCGGATTCTTCTTCG
>CAMJNF010000078.1 GCA_946407235.1 uncultured Fibrobacter sp.
GCGGGTGGTTGTTAAAGCCGATGCTACGCATTGGCTTCTTACCTAAAGGACTTAATGCAAAAAAGCCTCCCCAGAAGGGAGGCTTTAAGGTGTTTCTAATGTAAATCTTTAAGCTTTACTGAATTTGTTCTGTATTTTTTTTGCACCGTTCTTGGCCTTGCTAAAGAGGGCGTTCGGGAGCCAGAAGAATGTCGGCACCAAGAACATGGTGAGGATTGCAGACACAATCAAACCACCCACAGAGGCGATACCCATCGGCTGAGTCATTGCAGCCACGTTACCGCCGAGAGCAAATGCCAGCGGGAGCTGTGCAATCACGGATGCAAGCGTTGCAAGCATAATCGGCTGGAACTTGGATTTTGCAGCGGTCAACACTGCTGAGCGGCGACCCATGCTTCCACTACGCAGCAAGCGGTTTGCTTCGTCGAGCAAAAGAATAGCGTTGTTAACCACCACACCAATCAACATCACGATAGCCATGAGGGCAATCATGGAGAGCGCCTTGCCGGTAAAGATAAGGGCGAGGAGCACACCGATAGCACCCATCGGGATGGTCGTCATGATGATGAACGGCTGGGCAAAGCTTTCGAGGAGAGCTATCAGCAAAATATAGGTGAGGAGAATTGCCATCACGATTGCCGTCATGAATTCCTTCTGCATGTCGTTCTGCATGTCGGCGTTACCACCGAAGCTGAATGTAATGCCTTCCGGGAGTTCGTCCTTCATGCTTGCGGTAAGTTCGCCAAGCTTGCCCATGATTTCACCGGTCGTATGGCCAGGGAGCAAGTTCATCGAAACGTCAACACGTCTCATCTTGCGCTTACGGTCAATACGCGTCGGACCTGCACCATCTTCGATGTGGAAGAGTTCGCTAGCACTTACGTAGCCTTTCGGCGTCTTGACAGGCAAGTCTTCGATGTCGGCATGGCTCTGTCTATCCTTTTCCATCAAGCGCACATAAACGTCGTATTCTTCACCGTCTTCGGTATATTGCCCTGCTTCGAAACCGTTCACTGCGATGTAGTTGTAATTTGCGACTGTTTCAAGCGTTACACCGTAGTCGGCAAGTGCTGCACGATTCGGAACCAAGCGGATTTCCGGCTTACCGGCTTCGTAACTTGTCTTGATATCCACGATACCGTCAATCTTTTCCTTGACGCGGTCAAGGACGATTTGAGAAGCCTTGATCACGGAGTCTGCATGGAGACCGCTCACTTCGAGCACCACGTCGCCGGCGGAGTTGTTCTGCATTTCAGAGGCGGAGGTGGACTTCACGGAAATGTAGGCATCAGGAATGTTGGCGAGGTACGGGCGGATGGAGTCGACGATTTCGTCGGTGCTGCGGTGTCTGCCCTTCCAGTCTTTCATTTTCTTCTTTTCCCAGTCCTTCAAGAGCCTTACACGCATGGTAGCCTGGTTTACGGTCGTAAAGCCGTTGGAACCACCCACGTTCATGCTGTAGTGGACAATTTCAGGAATATCCTTGACGCGGGATTCGATAATGCGTGCGACACTATCGGTCGTTTCGATATTCGTACCTACGGGCATTTCGAGTTTGATGCTCATCATGCCCTGGTCTTGTCTCGGGGCTAGTTCAACGGTCAAGTTGTTCTTGGCGAGGTTTGCGACGAGCATGAGAGTAAGGACTAGTGCTACAACTTGGAAAATCACGCCCGGAACAGAAAGGCAGAATCCTAGCATTTTCAAATAGACAAAACGGAAACCGTTCAAAATTTTCGGGAAAATACCAAGAGCGGATTCGATAATGCCTGGCTTTTCTTCGATGATGTTTCCGTTTTCGTCTTTCTTTTTACCCTTGAACAAGTAGGCGGCCATGAGCGGTGTGAGCGTGAATGTCACGAGGAGCGACACGAACGTTGCAAACACCATGGTCATACCGAATGTTCTAAAGAAGATACCTACGATGGACTTCATGAATGCGATAGGCACGAACACGCAGACGTTGGTGAGCGTCGATGCCATGATAGCAATCATGATTTCGGATGTGCCCTTGTAGGCGGCTTCCTTCGGGTCAAGGCCTTGGTTCAACTTGCTGTTGATGTTTTCAAGCACGACGATGGAGTTTGTCACCAACAGACCCACGGAACTCGAAAGAGCCATGAGGGACATCATGTTGATGCCAAAACCTGCAAAGTACATAAGCGTGAATGCGCCAATCACGGAAATCGGCATCGTGAGGGCGGCAATAATCATCGTCGAGAACTTGCCGAGGAACAAAAGCAATAGAGCTGCGGTAAGTACGATGGCGATAATGATGTTCTGGATAACGTTGTCGATGGATTCGTTCACAGCTTCGGACTTGTCGTAAATGAGCGTGAGCTTGAAGCCTTCCGGGAGAGTCTTGTTGACTTCGTCCAAACGCTTGAGCACGCCTCTGGAAACTTCCACGACGTTTGCGTCGGAGCGCTTCTTGATATCGAGAGCGACTGAGTTGATGCCGTTAAAGCGGGAAGTCGATGTAATTGTTTCGATGGTATCTTTCACGACGGCAATTTCAGAGAGCTTGACGACTCCCTTTTCCGTCGGAATTTCCATGTTGCGCATTTCATCGAGGTTCTTGAACTTACCTGCGGTACGCACAGACGTGTTCTTGTGCTTGCCGATAACTTCACCAATCGGGAGGTTTACGTTGGACATGCCGTAAAGACCCATCATAGTGCCGATATCGACACCGCGGTCCATCATCTTTTCCTTATCGACTTCGATGGCAATCTGGCGGGTTGTACCACCGAAGATATCGACGCTAGCGACACCGGAAACAGAGGTGAAGAGCGGTTCGATTTCGTCTTCGACTTTCTGGCGGAGTTCCGTAGAGTTCAGAGGGCCGGTAAACGAAATTGCCATGATGGCGGCACCGTTAATATCGACCTTTGAAATAATCGGAGCCTGCACGGCATCCGGGAAGTCCGCAGAGGCGAGGTCCACCTTGGAACGCACGTCGTTTGCAGCAACGTCCACGTTCACGCCCATGTTGAACATGGCGACGATAATGCCGTAGTTTTCCAAGCAGATGGACTGCACGTAGTCGATACCGTCCACGAGTTCCACCTGTTCTTCAATCGGCTTGATAATTGTGGTTTCGATTTCTTCAGGGTTTGCGCCCTTGTAAATGATGGTGGCCGTAACCACGGGGACTTCGAATTTCGGCATCAAGTCCACCACCATCATAGAATAAGTATAAAGACCGAACACCACCACGGTCAAGATGACCATGAGCATGGTGATTGGTTTGTAAATACTGGCTTTAATCATTGACTATTCTCCAGTGTCGATTATTCGACAATCAGCACCTTGTCGCCGTCATTCATGCGGTTCTGGCCTTCGACCATCACGACGTCGCCTTCGTTAAGGCCATCCTTGATTTGGATGTCGGTCTTGGTCTGCACACCGAGCTGCACAATCTTGCGCTTGGCCTTGCCTTCCTTATCGACAATCCATACGGCGTTCACGCCATTGCTATAGACAATGGCTTCGACAGGGACTGTAACGCCTGTAACTTCACGGGCGTCAATCTTTGTGGTGAGGTACATGCCTGGGAGGAGCTTACGGTTCTTGTTCTTGAAGGTGACTTCGACCGGGAAGAAACGCGTGGTCTTGTCGGCGGCGAGCGGGATGAGGCTCACTTCGCCTTGGAGCTTTTCGCCGTTGAGCTCGATTGTTGCCTTAGCGCCCTTCTTGAAGAAGCCGATTTCGGAACTCGTGACGTTGAGCTTGAGGATGACCTTGTCGAGGTTTGCGATGGTGAACATGGCTCCGCCGACACCCGGAACTTCACCAGCCTTGAACTTGACTTCGGTGATTGTACCCGAAGACGGGGCGAGCACGAGCGTTGCGCGACGGGCCGCTTCCAACTGCATCTTGGATACTTTTATTTGGGTTTCCAGCTGGTCCACTGTGCTTTGGGAAACACCGCCCTTGGCCTGCACTTCCTTGGTGCGGGCGAGAGTCTTTTCGTTCAGTTCCATGGCAGCTTTTGCTTGCTGGTAACCGGTGTTGTCGCCTGTGAATACGAATTCAGCGAGGACCTGGTCTTTCTTGACCTTGGAACCAACGTGCACTTTGATTTTGGCAATCGGGTCGCCGAGTTTTGCTACTGCAGACGTCTGCTGGCTACCTTCGATGGTTCCGCTGAAGGAACGGACGTCGGTGAGCTTGACTGTGGTTGCTTTCACGACGCGGGCGGGCTTGCCTTTGACTTTCTGGATTTCTTCGATGGTCGAAACTTTCTTTTCGGACTTGGCGTCTTTCTTAGCGTCGCCGCATCCAGCGAGGAGGAGCGACAGGGCAGAAATAGTAATGATTGATTTTGTAATGGTATTCATGATTGTCTTCCTCTTAAATCTTAGTATTCACCAGTGACTGTGAGCATCGCATTGTAGGCTGAGTTCCAGTTCTGTATGCCTTTGATGTAGTTCAGTTTGGCTTGATGAAGCGATAATCCTGCAGCAATCAAGTTAAGCTGAGTTTCACTTCCGTTTTTGTAGGCCGCTTCTGTCATATCGTAAATACGCGTAGCCAAATCGATGTTGTTCTTTAGAATAACCAGTTGTTCTTCTGCTGTCTCAAGAGCTTTCGCATCGGTTTCAATTTCTAAGCGGATTGATTTTTCGAGCGTTTCCTTTTGAATTTGTGTGCTGCGGAGATTTGATTTGGCCTGGACTACAGCTTCCTTGGTTTGCATGCCATTGAAAAGGTTCATGGAAACATTCAAGGCTACATACTTATTGAGCTTGTCCCACTTTGGGGCATCCCATTCGGTAATTTTATTTTGGTTATTGGCGTATTTGAGACCGCCCACCAAAGCGATTGTTGGTTTGTATCCGCCTTTTTCGATATCAATGTTTTTTTCGAGAATGGTTTCGGCTGCGTTAAGCATGGCGATTTCTTTGCGACGTTGCAGAACATTTGCCATTACGGTATCAGGATAGGGGAGGTTTGAATCTGGGCTACGGAGTTCTCCTGTCAATTGAATATCCGGATCCCATTCCAGGCCCATACCGATGAGAAGCGCGTTCTTGGCGATGAGATAGTTGTTCTTTGCTGTTTTTAAGTCGGATTTGTAGGCGTCAAGAGACAGCTGGATACGGAGTAAATCCAGTTCTGAGGCAAGGCCGCTTTCGTAACTTTGCTTGAGAAATTCAAGATTCTGTTCGGTCAGCTTGATGGTTGCTTCTAGAATCGCAATGGTAGAATCAATGATGACACAGTTGTCAAAAGATTTTTCAATGTAGTAGCGAACAGAAATTTTGGCGAATTCAAGGGCTAATTCTTGCTTTAGCTTGTAAGCTTTGGCAATGTCGATTGCAGTACCGACCTTGCCTGCGGCATAAAGCACCTGGGTCACGGTAAGGCCCACGCTAGATTGCCAGCGGTAACCTTGAGCACTTGCCATGCCAATCATTTTGTCGATTGCTGGGGCCAGAACACTTTTGTCAAAAAGGTTTGCTTTGGGGTTTCCATCGTCATCTTTAGCGCCATACATGTCTGACGCTGTGTTTGTTATTGGCGTACCACCCTTGACATCGTCAAGTCCGAAAATTCGGGTGACAGTAGCATTGAGGTCAATAGAAGGGTAAGCGTTGCCGTAGCCTGCTTCTACTTGGGAAGATGCTCTGATGAGTTCTTCTTCGGCCGATTTTACATCGGGCGAGTTTTCTATAGCTGTTTGGACAGCTTCTTCTCGGGTGTAGGTCTTTGCCGAGGCTGGTACCATCAACCCTAACGCTAGGGCAGAAAGGACTAAAAATTTCCTTGACATTCGTTCTCCTAATACATTATTAGCTCGCCAAATGTAAAAAAAAAGCACACTTTCTATAAGGGTGCTTTTTTTGGAAATTGATGAAGCGCAAATTTTGGGGATGAAATGCAGCAAAATTTGCGAAATTTGATGAAAATTACATCAAACCGGGGATTTTCATACCACCAGTGATGTCGGAAATGCTCGATTGGGTAGCATCGTCTTTCTTCTTGACGGCGGCATTGACGGCTGCCATGATGAGGTCTTCGAGAGCTTCGACATCGTCTTTATCGACTGCATCCGGGTTGATTTTTACCATCGTGAGCACGCCCTTTCCATTCATGGCGACCTTCACCATTCCGCCACCGGCTTCGGCGTCAAAGCTCTGAGCCTTGAGATCGTTTTGCGCCTTGAGCATCTTGCTCTGCATTTTCTGAAGGTCCTTAAGCATCTTGCTCATATCCATGAAAGTATCCTCGCTTTTTGAGTGTATTAAAGGTTTAGTTTATGATTTTGCATCTCGTCATGGGGGCTATAGCCCAATCCAGTTATATCTTGTTAAATGCTACTGGATCCTTCCACTTGCGTTTCAGGATGACGGAGAGCCATTTTCCATTCGTAATTATAGAATTTTTTTTGACGGAGATGCCCGCTCGGAGGCGGGCATGACAAATGCCTAAACGGATTCTAGGATTCCATCTCCTCGTCATCGCATTGTGAAACGATGGCAGCTCGCTTGATTTTCTTGCTAAACACCAGTTCCGCTGCGAACATTTGCTTGAGCTTTGCAAGCCCCGGCTCCTTTTCCAAGTCCAGTTCGTATGGGCTCATCTTGGCGGCGCGCTGTTCGGCAAGTTCCGATTCGGTGAAGGCTCGCGTGCGGATCGAAAGCGCGATCTTTGTTTGGAGGCGGTCTTCCAAAATGCGCGTGACGCGTTCGACATAGTCCTCGCGTTCCATCATCTGGCGGTAGCCCCAGTTGTCGGAGTTTTCTGTGGTGCCAGCGTAAGTCAGCGCAATCGGGAACGGTGTCATTTCGGGGTCGCCCGTTTCGAGAGTCGTGTTTGCTATAGCCGCTGAAAAAACGTAGTCCCCGTCGTTTGCAATTCCCGAAAGGATGGACTGCCAAGCGGCTGAAATCTCATAGCGCGAGAACGCTTGCACGCTGCTCTGTTCGTAGCCTGCAAACGGGTCATCATAAGACGCCTGGACTTCTTCCTGGGCGTCTATCATGGCGGCAACTTCAGTTACTTTTTTTTTTACCGCGTCGTTTTCGGCGCTTTTAGGATCGTTAATCGCTGCAAGAGCTTTTCGCAAATCGACCAGTCGGTCGAGCCAAGCCATTCGGGCGAACGTCGTCTCAACGAGGAGGCGCGGGTTCGTGCTGTAGCGGAGCGTTCCCTGCAAGTCAATGAGCATCTTGCTCACGCGGAGGATGTCGCCGTTGGTAAGGCCTTGGGCGCAGCTCTTGTACTTGGTGTAAAGCTCTTCGGTGATGTTGAGGGCATCCGGCGTGAAAGCGTCGAGGCGGGCGTAGAGCAAGTTGCGGAGGAACTTGCCAAAGCCGTCGAGCAGCGGGATGAACTCGATGCCGATTTTCACAGCGTCATCCACCATGCGGAAGCAACCCTTGATGTCGTGGTTCTCGATGGACTGGATGAGCGAGAAGAAAAGTTCTACAGGCGGGATGCCGAGGACGGAGCGGACGGATTCCGCGGTCATCTCGTTCCCGGTAAAGGCATACGCTTGGTCAAAGTAGGTGAGACCGTCACGCATGGAACCGTCGGCTTTTTCGGCAAAGATGTCGAGGGCTTCATCGGTAGCCTTGATGCCTTCCTGTTCGCAAATGTAGCGGAGGCGGCTGCGGATCTGGTCTACGGTCAGGCGTTTGAAGTCAAAGCGCTGCACGCGGCTCAAGATCGTCTGCGGGACCTTGTTGACTTCGGTCGTCGCGAAGATGAAAATCACGTGGGCGGGCGGTTCTTCGAGCGTCTTGAGGAGCGCGTTGAAGGCGCCTGTCGAGAGCATGTGGACTTCGTCGATGATGAAGATCTTGTACTTGCCGATAACGGGCGGGTACTGCACTCGATCAATCACATCGCGGATGTTGTCGACGCTGGTGTTGGAAGCCGCATCTATTTCATAGACGTCCATCGGATTTCCGCCGGCGATATCCTTGCAGCTGTCGCATTCACCGCACGGGTGCAGCGGGTCAGAGCCCTTGCAGTTGAGCGTGCGGGCGAGGATGCGGGCGCTAGTCGTCTTGCCCACACCACGGGTGCCGGTAAAAAGGAATGCATGATGGAGACGACCGCCTTGGATGGCGTTCTCGAGAGTTTTTGCGATATGTTCCTGACCGACCATATCGCTGAATGATTGCGGGCGCCACTTACGCGCCATTGCGATGTATGCCATGGCAGGGAATATAGTAAAGTGGTTGGTGGTTAGTGGTTAGTGGTTAGGATTTTTTGGGGTGCAAGTAGGCAGTAGACAGTAGGCAGTAGACAGTAGGACAAATCCCCATAAGGCGAGTGATGCATGAAAATTTATTTTCGTATATCCGAGCCGAGGGGATTGCACGAAGTGCAAATGCGTAGGTCGAGTGTCGCGGCCAAGCTTGCTTGGACATGATTGAGGCCAGCATTTGGTACTTGAGCGTAGCGAGAGTACAAGTAGGAAGGATGGTGTCATCCTGGAGCTGTCATCCTCGAAGCAAAGCGTAGGGGAACCATTATTTCTTGATCCTACATTTGGGACGGGATCTAGGGAAAGTATGGGGTCGTGCCTTCGGTACTTTGAGGTCGCTTCGCTTTGGGGGATGGCCTCGGCACTTTGTGCCTTTGGGCTAAGGGGTATGGTTGGTGGTTAGGAATGTAATAGAAACGATTCTATTACACATCCTGTTTACTGCATACTGTTTACTAACCACTTATAACATTCCTGTTTACTAACCACTGTTTACTAATCACTTTTTTTCGTATTTTTAAAACGTAAATATTTAAAATTTGTCATATCGCTTTTTAAGCGGGTGACTATGCAAACAGAGGTTCTTATGAATTTTGATATGGCGCTTTTGATTTTGTGCTGGCAGACGGCCTGCCTTTCGCATAACCACGAGAATGAACAGCTTTTGCCGGGGGCTACTTCGGCAACGGAAGCGGAAAGTGCTGAACTCGACAAGATTCATGACGAAGTGACTCCGAACGCCAGTTGGGACGACTTCAACAAACTCTATGCAAGCTACAAGTCGGCAAGTGACCGCACTAAGGCTTGCGTCAAGGCGCTCCAGTCGGCTTCAAACGATTTTAAAATCCAGGTGACAAATTGCATGGTCCGTATTGCGAACGCATCTCGCGAAGACGATAACAAGAGCAATATATCACCCGAGGAATATGAATTTATCAAGAATGTACGTGAGCAGCTTGGACTGAATTAAGCTAAGGCTTGGGGGAGTGTTTGTGGCAGGCTTCGTAAAATTTATCGCTGTAGCGATCTTTGTCGGATGCTCATTTTGTTTGGTGTGCGCCGGTAATCCGTATGACATGTCTGGTCACTTTTGGCCATCTCAGAAAAAGTTTGTTGCGCCAGATAGTTTGCCTACTATTAATTATGACCCAGTCCCGGTTTATTTCTATATGCCGTCTTATGAAGAGAAATGTTGTACTTTTATGATTGGTTATAATAATTCTTTTTTGCCGTTGGGAGCTTCTTTTGGTACTATTGCCGCTAGTATCTTGATGAAAAATTTGGACTCTATTGTTCGTTTTATGTTCCCGATAAGGTTTTGTCGCTCTGGGTATCCTGACGTCTTTTCGGATTCTCTGTATGCTCGCAAATTGTTGGGAAAAATTGAAATGGATTCAATTCCGGCGGTTGATGAACTCCCAGTAATCGATGAAAAATATTTTGTTTACAATCCTCCTGAAAATGAGTTCCGCGATGAAAAACCGGAGCGCCCGAAAACAATTCCGGCAGGGTTCCATAACCCAACGCTAGTCGTTAGCCCAGAAAGCCGCAAGGACATTGATGACAAAATGGAAAAAGTCGGGAAGGGGCTTTGTTATGGCTCAATTGCCGCTGCCATTTTTATGGGGACAGACGCAAATCTCCTCTGCGGCGTAAAGTAGTCTTTTTGTTATATTTTTTACACTTAATTTTTCAACTTTATATAAAAAAGGAGTTTGAATGAGAAAACTGAATCTTATGGTGGCGTTTGCTTCGGCTTGTGCACTTTTGGTTGGGTGTGCGGCACCGCGTTCTGTGATGGACCAAGGTTGGACTCAGAAACCAGCGAATGTCAAGGTTGTCTTCACGGAGCCGTTTGTTGCTAACCCGGATGATTTGCAAGACGATTTGCCTGATTATGTGAATAACTTCTCGGATTGGTACAAGGCTCAATTGGAGGAAAATTTTGGATCCCAAACGACTGGCGTCCATTATTCCGTGGAAAAAATTTCTCAGGATAAGGTCAAGTTTGAAGCTGCAGCTGTGAATGGTGTCAATATCAAGGTCCCGAAGATTGAAGAAATGGACAACCAAGCTGATGTCTATCTCGTTATAAATGATATTTGGATTGGCCGTGTTGAATCTGCGACGACGTGCACAACAGGTGGCTTTAGCGCTGGTGGCGGTGGTTTTGGTATGGGCACGACCTGCACTCAAGATAAGGATTTTACCGGCAAGGGTAGTTTTGCTTATTTTGACGCAAAGAACGGCAAGAGGCTTGGATATGGCGATATCGAGGCTAAATCTAGTTACACGTTTGCCGTTTCTCAGAGTGATTGGCTGAAGGTTATGGCAAAAACCGTTTCAACGATGCTGGAAAATACGCCGATTAAGAAGTAGTTTTCTTGGCGTTAGAAGATTGTAGAAACAAAAGCTAACAGAAAACCCGCGCTTAAGCGCGGGTCTTTTCGTAAGAGCCTGGCTCCTGCTCCTTCGAACCTAATTCAACTATGGGACTAAAGTCCCAAGTTTCATGTATCGATTTCGTGCTACGCACTCCACTCAGGATGACACTTCTAAGCTCTGCCTACTAAGTTCTGCTTACTGTGCCGAAGGCGCCATTATCTTAGCACGATGTCGCCGTTTGCGACGAGCTTGTCGCGAAGCTTGTTGTGAGCCTTGTTGACTTCATCGTCCGTGAGCGTGCGGTCCATAGCCTGGTAGGTGAGGCTGTAAACCATGTTCTTCTTGCCGGCTTCAATCTTTTCGCCTTCGTAGATGCTCTTGAGAGTAATCTTCGCGAGGTTCTTCGGGTTGAGAGCCTTGATGCGGGCGAGCACGTCTTCGTGAGTCATCGTCTTTGCTACTTCGATAGAAATGTCGCGGGTCGAAGGCACCTGGCGGCTGAACGGCTGGAACACAATCTTCTTGTGGCTTTCGTGTTCCATCTTGTCCATGTCGGCTTCCATCACGTAGGTCTCGTAGCTGATTTCGTTAGCCTTGAGACAGTTCGGGTGGAGTTCGCCCATTGTTCCAAGAACCGTGCCGTTGCAGACGATTTCGGCCTGCTTGCCCGGGTGGAGGAAGAGTTCCGGCTTTGCTGCGGCGCGGAATTCCACGACGAGGCCGAGGCGCTTGAAGAAGCTCTGGACAAAGCCCTTGAAAGCGGCAAAGTCAATCTGCTTCGGCTTGTCGTTGAGCGGATCTGTGTCAAAGTTACCGGCGATGGTGAGGGCAACGAGGTTGGATTCGTCAAAGCCCGGATCGCGTTCGTCTTTGCGAGCACGCTTGAACTGTCCCTTGGCAACTTCGAACAGACGAACAGAACCCGGACGGTTCTTTTCGTTTTCGGCAACAGCCTTGAGCAAGTTCGGGAGGAGGCTTGTCGGCACAGCACCGAGTTCTTCGGAAAGCGGGTTCAAGAGGAGAGCCGGCTTGCTACGACGGTCGTCACTTTCGGGGCCAAAGAGGGCTTCGGTGCGTGCCTTGCTCGTGAAGCGGAGGCTCAAGCATTCGTGGAGGCCCATGGCAGAAAGCGTCTTGCGGATCTTTCTGTTGAGCACTTCGATAGCCGGGAGTTCGTTCGGCTGCATCGTGAACTTCGGCAAGCTGTACGGAATGTTGTCGAAGCCGATGAGACGAGCAATTTCTTCGATGAGGTCGACTTCGCGTTCGAGGTCCGGGCGGAAACTCGGAATCTTGAACGTGATGGATTCGGCGTCCTTCTTCACGACTTCGAGAGCGATACCCGTGAGGAACTTTTCAATCTGTTCGGCGGAAACTTCCATGCCGATGACCTTCACGGCGCGGGCGACGCGGAGCGTAACTTGGTTGTTTTCCTTCTTGTGGTCTTCGCCGGTGTATTCAACGGAGCCTTTGAGGATGCGGCCACCAGCGACTTCCTGGATCATGGCGCAAGCGTACTTGCTGTATTCGTCCTGCGTAGCAAAGTCAATTTCGCGTTCGAAGCGGTAGCTGGAGTCCGTAGAAATGCAGAGGCGCTTGGCCTGCTTGCGGATAACGGTCGGGTTGAACCATGCACTTTCGAGGAACACGTTCTTGGTGGCATCGACGATTTCGGATTCGACACCGCCCA
>CAMJNF010000079.1 GCA_946407235.1 uncultured Fibrobacter sp.
CAATCGGCTTACCGAAAATGAGGGCGAGCGCCACGGCGCCAAGCACAGGAACATCCAGACCACCGAGTTTGATTTCGACACCGGCATTCGCAAGCGCAAAAATCGGCATGATAGCAAAGTTCACCCAAGGCACAAGCATCTTGTACAAACGTTCCTGCAAGGAGACACTTTCGCTTGCACCGCGCTTGAGCATCGTAAATACTTCATATTGTTCGTTGCGGTCCTTCGTCTCGCCCGAAAGCACGTTGCCTACGCCACTTGCAAACTGGGCCACCACGCCTTTCGCCACCACGGCCTTTGCGGGCACGGAGAGGCCAAGGAGCACGCCCGCAATCGTCGGGTGCACACCGGATTTGACAAAGAACGCCCACACGGCAATACCCGTGAAATGGAGCAGCAACATGTTGCGGACACCGATGCGGAAGAACACGTTGAACAAGGCAAGGAGCACAAAGGCCATGCCAAGAGCCGCGAAATTGATGCCGTCTCCGCTCGGGTAGCCAATCGCAATCACGAGAATCGCACCGATATCGTCCGCAATCGCCAAGGTCAAAATCATCACGCGGAGCGCATGGGGCACCTTCTTGCCCAAGATTGCCATGCAGCCGACCACAAACGCGATATCCGTCGCCGTGGGGATTCCCCATCCGTGCGAAGTTCCCGGAGGGCAAAGCGCCAAGTAAATCAAAGCCGGGAAAAGCATACCGCCAGCCGCCGCGATAATCGGGAGGCTCGCCGCCTTCGGGTCATGGAGTTCGCCATAGGTCATTTCGCCCTTGACTTCAAGACCGATGTTGAAGAAAAATATCGTCATCAGCGCATCATTGATGAACCAATGCAAATCGCCCGTGCCCACCCAGCTGCCAATCGTGACCACAAACGGCAAATGCCAAAAGTGCTCATACGATTCTGGAGAGAGGTTCGCCCAGATAAGAGCCGCAAGCGTCATAATGATAAGCACTATGCCGCCCGTCGTTTCCACCTTCATCAGGCGTTCAATCGGGGTGATAATCTTACGTACCGGGGTTTCCGGAAACATATCTTCAATTTTATCGCTGCTTGTTACTCGTGCTGACATACGTTTTTCAATATAGATAACTTTTACAAAAAATTTCTAGCATAACACCCATTGTAATACATAAATAGGAATAATACTACAAATCCGCTACAAGAACATCGCCAGAACGTCTTTCAGTTTCTCGATACTGACCGGTTTTGCAATATGTTCGTTCATGCCCACTTCGAAAGAAGCTTGGCGATCCTCGTCAAAAGCATTTGCGGTCATAGCGATAATCGGGATTTCTGCGACATCCTTGTTCTCAAATGCACGAATGCGCTTGGTTGCCTCGTAGCCATCCATCACAGGCATGCGAACATCCATCAGAACCACGTCAAACGGTCTCGAAGTCGCCTTCGAAAGCATTTTCACAGCAACATCGCCATCTTCCACGGCAGTCACGATAAAGCCATTATCCTGCAAAATTTCCATCGTAATTTCGCGGTTGAGAATATTGTCTTCGACCAAGAGGATTCTCTTGCCGGCAAAGCCCGAATCCGTAAGAGTTTCCGGTACCTCGTCACGCTTTTTCGACTGCACCAGCTTGAATTCGAACGTCATAACGACTTCCGTTCCAACATGCAAGCGGCTCGCAATTTCTATCTGGCCGCCCATCATCTCGACGGAATTCTTGGTAATCGCAAGGCCAAGGCCCATTCCGCGATTTTCCCTCGATGACGACATCTCTTTTGTGAACGGCTCAAAGACTTTCTTGAGGAATTCTTCGCTCATGCCGATGCCGTTATCCTTGATGCGGAACTCGTACGCCGCATAGTTCGACTTAGAAAGCGGCGTTTCCTTGACGCTCATCGAAACAAAGCCACCTTCCCTTGTGAACTTAATAGAGTTCGAAAGTACCTTGATGAGCACCTGATGCAAACGGTTCTTATCACAGACAACTTCATCATCATTGAGGTCGGCATAATCAATTTCAAACTTCAAGTCCTTCACTTGCAAGTCATTGCGGATATCGCGTTCCACTTCGTGGATGACTTCAAACAAGTGCGTCGGAGTCTCGTTAAGGTCGAACTTACCCGATTCAATACGGCTCATGTCGAGAATGTCATTGATAATCGAAAGCAGGCGATCCGAGCTCTGATCAATTTTCACAAGGCAATCCTTGACACGTTCGCTATCCCCCAAGTGGGTCGAAGCAAGCGATGTCAAACCGATAACGGCATTGAGCGGAGTACGGATTTCATGGCTTATGCTATTAAGGAATTCCTTTTTCGCACTGTTTGCCGCCTGTGCCGAGGAAAGCGCCTGTTTCAAAGCTTCGGCCTGCGTTTCAAGTTGTTCCTTCTGCTCCAATTGCAAGCGGGTCGCTTCATCGACGCTGATAAAGCCTGCCACCATCTGTTCCTGAGCATCGGGAGCCTTGCCTGCCATCACAAACTTCAACTGCCAATATTCAACAACACCATTAATAATCATTCGGAAGTTGACATAGTAGGCACCTTTTGCCGCAAGCTTTTCACGCACCACATCGCGAGAGGTCATTTCCAGGAACATCTTGCGGTCATCCGGATGAACAAGCGTATTGGCAATCAACGTCACGCGGTCTTCGAAATTCCCGACCTTTCTCCAGTTCGGATTATCGGCCCAGTTATTTTTCTTGACGTAATAAAGATGGTCTTCGCGAGTCGCCGGGTTGATAAAGCTAACCATCGTAAAATCTTCCGAAAGGCCCTTAATCACCGAAAGTCTTTCACGTTCCGCTTCTACGGCAACCTTTTCATCATTCACATCTTCAACACCAATAAGCACATAACCGCCGCCCTTGCCATCTGCAAAACCGATGAGCGTGTGGCGCAACCAAACCCAGTTACCATTGATGTACCAACGCATGTCCAGCACTTTTCTGGATTCATTCGAGCCCATCATTTCAAGGAACGTATCCCGATTGAACACGCTATGGCAAAGTTCCAAATCATCCTTGTGGATTTTCGTGAGTTCATCATTGTTCATGATGTCGTACAGCGAAACGTTACAGTCAAACCGGCTGAGGATTTCCTTGTACAAGTCATTCATGGCACTCGGATAAACCACATACGATCCCGATTCCGGATTCACGTAATAAATATGGATAAAGTTCTTGGACAAAAGGCCAAGGAGCTTCATCTGCATGTAGCGCACTTTACCTACATCATCCTGCTTTATGCGGTCCGCTTCATTTGTAAAGCAACGAACCGCCACCCGACGAAGCAGTACAAAGTAAGCAACAAAAAACACCAAGAACGCAATTCCAAAGCAAAGTAAAATAAAACGGATTTTATAGATGGAAGCCATCGCGATCTTTTCAGGAGACGAAATTATTACGCTCCAATGATTCACCGCCATCGGCCTATAATAAAAACAATTGACTTCTTCCCAATAATTATCGATGCAGGCTTCACCCGTTGCACCGGCAAGCACGCTATCGACAAGGACCGAGAACATTCCATTTTCACCATCCATCTCGCCCATATAATCGTAAATGCTCTTCAGCGAATCATGCTTGGAGTCAACAACGAGCCTTCCATCATCTCGATTGACTATATACAAGAACATCTTCCGATAATAGCGTTTGTCACTGCGCAAGTACTGCTGAATTTGTCCAAGGCTAAAGCTCCAGTAAACAACGGCTGTCGTTTTTCCCTTGCTCTTGACAGGCATAAAATGATACAGAATTTTTTCTTCTTGTATGTCGCTTTCAAGGTGAACCGTAACGTGAGCGTTCGGCAAGGCCTCTTCCTTAAACGAAATACCTATTTCCGATGCACTTCTGGTAACGCCATCCGACAAGATCACCGAATCATTCGGCAAGAGAATATTGACATTTTGATCCCGCAATAAAGAACGCAATTCGTTCAGCACCGGTTGCAAACTATCGATCGAATAATCGTTACGTTCCCCCAAGGCTTCAGCCACGCTTTGGAGTATCCCGCCATAATGCATATGGCTCATCAGAAATTCATTCGATGCCACTTCGGCATATTCGTGAAGTCTGTTAAAACAACCATCCTCGACGATCTTAAAAATTTTCTGACAAACAAACAGGAACACCAAAGCCGTCGCCACAACAAGAACCACGGCAAAAACAAAGTGATCCCTGCGCATCACTTTTTCGTTGGGGACATCATCAATACTTCTAAACATTCGGCCATCACTTTCTAAGGAATCTAGACAAAATATACTTCATTTTATCAATGTCTATAGGCTTGGAAATATGTTCATCCATGCCCGCATCAAGAGCTGCCTTGCGGTCTTCTTCAAAGGCGTTCGCCGTCATGGCAATAATCGGGATTCGCGATTGGAATCCAGTCGGAAGCATACGGATTGCGCGCGTCGCGGCATAGCCATCCATTACAGGCATCTGCACATCCATAAGCACAAGGTTGTACTGACCGCGAGTAGAATTTTTAATCATCTCAACAGCCTGCTTGCCATTCTCTGCCGTAAAGACTTCAATTCCGTTATCCGAAAGGATATCGCATGCAATCTGACGATTCATCTCGTTATCCTCGACAAGCAAAATTTTCTTGCCCTTGAAGCTGATTTTTCCTATCGGGAAATTGATTTTGGCAGAATCTTTACCATGCAACTTAAATTCGATTTTCAAAATGACTTCGGTACCCTTGTTCTCTTCGCTGAGAATTTCAATGCTACCGCCCATCATCTCTACAATGTTCTTGGTAATAGACATGCCAAGACCTGTCCCCTGGATTCCGCTTACCGTTGAAGAGCTGGCACGTGTAAACGGTTCATAAATCATCTTCAGGAAATCTTGGCTCATTCCCATGCCGTTATCGCGAATGCGGAACTCGTACATCGCAAAGCCCAGCTTTTCCGATTCCTTCTGATCGACATGCATTGCAACGGATCCACCCGCTTGCGTGTACTTGATGGCGTTCGAAAACACATTCAGAAGCACCTGGCTCAAGCGAAGTTTGTCGCATACGATTCCAGAATCAGAAATATTCATATCGACTTCAAAAGCTAATTGCTTCGAATCGATATCCGCCTGCACAATATCCTTGAGCGAATTGACAATATCAATCAGGTCTTCATCTTTTTCCGAAAGTTGCATCTTGCCCGATTCAATGCGGCTCATGTCCAAGACATCGTTAATGAGCGAAAGCAAGTGATTCGAGCTTTGCGCAAGCTTGCGCAAATAACTCAGCACCAGTTCCCTGTCGTCGATATGCGCCATTGCAAGCCCCGTAAAACCAACAATTGCATTCATCGGCGTGCGGATATCATGGCTCATGTTCGAAAGGAATGCCGTCTTTGCACGATCCGAAGACTGCGCCATCGAAAGCGCCTTCTGCAGCATAACCTGTTGTTTTTCAAGCAAATCGTTCTGATCGGCAATTTTTTCATCCAGCTCGATTTTTTCAATTTGGTCATCGCTCAAAAGCATGAACGAAAGCACAAACGAAACAACTTCACCTTCGTCATTGCGTTCGATAGTCGTAAACTTTGCGCGTAGCCATTCCCCGCTTGTAATCTTGAA
Organism: uncultured Fibrobacter sp.; assembly: GCA_946407235.1. Lineage (GTDB taxonomy): Bacteria > Fibrobacterota > Fibrobacteria > Fibrobacterales > Fibrobacteraceae > Fibrobacter. Next base: position 5,553 of record CAMJNF010000079.1, read on the forward strand.
TTCCTGTTCACGCTGGTCGGCATCTTTCAAGAACTTCTGAACGTAGAACAAGTTCGAAAGCTTTTGCCAATCCTGTTTGAACTCATCCACCACAAGCCCGCAAATCTGTTTGACTTCGTAGGAATAGGAGCTGTACAATGGTCGCTTTTCGACCCACGAGACATTCGAGGATTTAATGGTACGGAACGAATTATCTTCGACATTTACAAAGTAAACAGACACATAGTCATCGTACAAAATATCGTTCACGAAATCCTTGAGGATTAAATCGTCCTTTTCGGCAAAGCCAAGAGCCACGGCCTTAGGAGTATCAAATTCATTACCCACTTTCACGAACTTCATTTCGCAATAATGAGGTCTGCCGTCAACATTTCCGCGATATGTTGTAATAAACGTTTTCTGCCGGACAAGTTCCCTCTTAATATTTTCAAGAGTTCCCGCCTCGCGCATCATCTGCTGGTCACGTTCCCAAACAACGCAATCCACATATTCCTCATACGCCTTGGAATACGAGACTCCCGAACGGAAACGGCTACCGAACAACGATTCCGATTCCTTATTCATCGAATACGGCGTAATTGAATCCTTGTCCAAATCAATATAATAGACAGACGAATATTCCGATGCAAGGATATCGATAATTTCCAGATCCTGCTCTATTTTTTTCTGGTGCATGCGAGCCGTACGAATCTGTTCATCCTTATCCGCAAAACCAATCACAAAGGTACGCTGCTTTCGATTTGCCGCAACGATCTTGCACTCGCAGAAGCGCCCTGCATAATTTACGTATTCGAAACTTGCAACACCAGTCTTCTGAAAAATCGGTTTCAAGTTTTTCACCGAAAGCTTCTTGATAACGAAATCGACAAATTCCGGAGATACAACCTTATTCGCAATAAATTCAATCGCGGCGTTATAGCTCATGCTTCCAATGGAATTGCCAAGAATCTTCTGGATATTCGAGTTCAACTTGTGAGCTTTCACCGAATCCGATTCCAAATCGCAGTAGAAAATGCAAGAATAGTCCGATGCCAAAAGCGATGTCACCGCAGCATCTTCGTCCATGCGCTTTCTACGATGGATTTCGTTTTCGACAAAACCCGCCACGAGTTTTAAAACGGCAAAGTTTTTTAGGGACTCCTTGGGATTGTCCAATACGATAATGCCATAGCGTTCTTCATCAGATACAATCGTCGAAACGCAGATGCACTTCACTTCGCGGAGGCAAGGCAAGGCGTCATAAAGCCTACCCCAAACACCGTAATCGTCATTCTGCGAATCCAGATAGACCGCATCCATATATCCTAAAGCTTCTATCCACGGACTGATTAATTCATACGGTACGCGCTGAAGGTCCGCTTTGTTAGGACGCACGCTTTTCCGACACCATTCATACGTACTCCTAATGCAAGTCCGTTCCTTATCGCTTTCCATAATATAAGCCCTGTCCGCTGCATAGAACGAGGCAAGCATCGAAAGCAGTTCCTCGACAGCATCCCTAGAGCGTTTTTCTTTATAAAGGGCATCGATACATTCTCGAATGGCCGCATCCTGCTTTTGCTGTTCCGAGACGTTATACACAACCATCATACCTTGGTATTCATCCAGGATTTCGTCCTTGGAAACGTAACAGACAAAGCGGCTATAATGCCAACCAATATGCGGTGAATAGAATCGGCAAGTGTATTCCGGAATGGAATCGCCCTTCTGAAACTGATCTATAAGAGCCTGTGCCGAAAGGTGCTGAACAAACGCATCTCTGTAATCCCTGTCGACAAGTTGCATGGCAATCCTCTGGAGCACAGCATCGTACGACGGGAAATCCGGGGCAAAGGTATCGCTTATATCAACCGACTTGCCATCGATAATTTGAATGAGGGGGCTATAAATTTTTCCTTCGGACAGATTGACCTTGAAATAGCTGTAGGCCTTGTCAAGAATCGCCTTTCCATAAAGCTTTTCATTCAACGCACTCTGAAGACGCGCCTTTTTCGTATCCAAATCCATCGCCCTGATTTCTTTACGCAGCTCTTCTTCGGCAGACTTCTGGATCAACGTAAGCTCGGAGATGTCTCGATGCCATCCCTCAAGCCGAACCCCTTTTTTATAATTAAAATTGCGTATTCCTCCACAACGAACAAAACGGACTCGGCCATCAGGCGCATGCCAAGGATACTGAATTTCAGCCGTACCCCCGACACACATCTTATCGACGTAAGACTTGACCTCAGCTAAATGCTCCGGATCGATATTATCAAACCAGGCATGAAAAACATCCTCAGCCGAAATATCCCCTTCAAGACCAAGCAACCTCAGCATGGTCTTGTCGGCGAACATACGTGGAGCGCAGCCGTCGTCAATTTCGACAGCCCATAACCCTACTCCAACGCCGCTCAAAATATCTTTCGTCAATTGAAACGCATGTTCTTCAGCCATAAAAATGTCCCATATCCTTTCTTATAAAAATAATACGTTTTATTCTTGAAATTTCAAAGCAGAGAAAATATTTATGCTAAACGAAACAACACATTTTCCCGATACTTTGCCCTTCTTTCAATAAAAAAGCAAAAAGAAATCCCGGACATGGTTCAATGTCCGGGACCCGATTCCATATACAACAAATTTCTTTAGAAGAATGCAGGCGGCCAACGCGGGTTCTTCGAGGACATATCGATCTTGTAGAAGTCCTTCTCGAAACGGCCATCGTCCATGCCGTACATCTGCATTACATGACGGGCAATCCACTTACCGAGCTTGAGCACAGTGAGTTTCTTGCGGAGGCGACCCTGGCAGTCACGGTTCATGATATCCGGGAGCGTGGATGTCGTGAGAATTTCGTCGATGGCGGGGCTGTTGAGCTTTTCACGAGCTTCGGCACTGGTGTGGAAGTGCGTCACGCCGAAGCAAACGCGGTTCGGGTGGCCCTTCTTGATGTGTTCGCAGCACTGCACAATCGTCGTACCGGTACGCACCATGTCGTCGAACACGATCACGTCCTTGCCTTCGATTTCTTCGATGCTGATGTCGGAGAGTTCCGGGTTGAAGGTCATGCTGATTTCGCGTTCGCCTGTACGGACCTTGTCCATCACCACGCGCTTGCATTCCGGGAGCTGGAGAGCATCGTACACGGCGTTCATGAACGGACGTGCGCCCTTGTCCGGGGAAACGATCACGAGGTTGTTGCCATCCTTACCGGTCTGAACAAAGTTGCTGTTCTTGATGTAGTGGGCGTAGACATCGGTCGGAATGAGGTTATGGAAATGACCTTCGAAAACTTCGTTAAAGAGGTTCTGGACCTTGATGCTGTGGTTGTGGCAAGTCACAACGGCATCGACGCCAGCAGTCTTCAAAAGCTGGGCGTAAAGGAGGCTCGTAAACGCCTGACCGTCGAACTTCTTGAGGTCGATATCCGGGCGATCCTTTTCAAGTTCGCCAATGCGGTGCGGACCACGGTCCTGGGCGCTATAGAACAAATCCGGTTCCACGAGAACGACCTGTTCGGCACCATTATCCTTAGCGGCGCGAGCGAGGATGCAGTTACGCATGGCGTAATCGTTACGGCTGCGTTCGTGGTTAGAAACCGAGCAAATCAAGACAATCTTGCCTTCCAAGCGGCGGCCGATATGTTCCATATCGTCCACATCCAGCATATAGCGGGGGCAGAATTCGGAGTTGGCGAAAGTCTTCAGGGAGACCACGTCGGAGATATCTTCACGGAGGCCGATGTACTGCGCCATGTCGATGGCAAACGGATCATCGGTAAAGTTACCGGTCACGATAAAACGATCTGACATATTTTTGCCTTGATTGAAGGGGTGTTTTTTGTGTTATTGCCAAATATAGTTAGAATCTATCCACGTTTCAAGTTTTTGAAAAAGAAAATCACCAAATGCAAAAAAGCCCCGGCTTCCGCCGAGGCTCATTTTTAGATACTTTGTTCTAAAAGAACGATTGCAGTCGCAACGTTCGCACTCCATGGTCGCAGCAAGGCTGCTGTCTATACAAAGAAACCGCCCCACATGGGAGCGGCTTCTCTTAGCAATTATAAAGGTTTAAAAATTAAGCCTTCTTGCAGCCCTTCTTGCAAGCCTTCTTGGCGGCCGGAGCCTTAGCAGCCTTGGCACCCTTGCGCGGATCGCCAGCGTAGACAGCAGCCTTGCCGAGTTCTTCTTCGATGCGGAGGAGGCGGTTGTACTTGCAAACGCGGTCCGTACGGGAGAGAGAACCGGTCTTGATCTGGCCAGCGGCGGTACCGACGGCGAGGTCAGCAATGAAGGTGTCTTCGGTTTCGCCAGAGCGGTGAGAAACGATCGGAGCATAGCCTTCGTTCTGAGCGCGCTTGATAGCAGCGAGAGTTTCGGACACAGAACCCACCTGGTTCACCTTGATGAGGATAGCGTTGGCGATGCCAGCCTTGATGCCTTCGTCGAAGATGGTCGGGTTGGTAACGAACAGGTCGTCACCCACGAGGTTGATCTTGCCACCGAGCTTGTCGGTCATGACCTTCCAGCCAGCCCAGTCAGCTTCATCGAGACCGTCTTCAATGGAGAAGATGGAGTACTTGTCGATGAGCTTTTCGTAGAGCTTCACCATGTCGGCAGACTTGACAGTCTTCTTGGTGCTCTTCTTGAAGGTGTAGGTTTCCGGCTTGCCAGCCTTGGTGTTCTTGTCGCAGAATTCGGAAGAAGCAACGTCAAGAGCAATCTTGATGTCGGTGCCGAACTTGTAACCAGCCTTTTCAGTAGCGGTCTTCAAAGCAGCGAGAGCCTTTTCGAGGGTCATCACGTCCTTGATTTCGTAACCGAACTTGTTCTTAGCCGGCTTGATAGCAACGCCAGGAGCAAAGCCACCTTCGTCACCAACAGTCGTATCGAAACCACCCTTCTTGAGGACAGCCTTAAGAGCGTGGAAGATTTCGGTCACCATCTGGAGACCCTTGGAGAAAGTCTTAGCGCCAACCGGAGCGATCATGAATTCCTGGAAATCGATCGGAGCGGAAGAGTGAGCACCACCGTTAATCACGTTGCACATCGGGCACGGGAGGGTGAGCTTTTCAGTGCCATGGAGCTTAGCAATGTACTGGTAAAGCGGAAGGCCAGCATCCTTAGCAGCAGCAACGCAAACAGCCATGGAAACGCCGAGGATAGCGTTTGCACCGAGCGTGTTCTTGAGCATGCGGTTGCCATCGAGTTCGATCATAGCGTCATCAACTTCAGTCTGCTTGGACGGATCCATGCCAACGATCTTCTTAGCGATCTTGGTGTTGACATTCTTCACGGCAGTGAGAGTGCCCTTGCCGAGATAGGTCTTCTTGTCGCCATCGCGGAGTTCGCAAGCTTCGCGTTCACCGGTGGATGCACCACTCGGAACTGCTGCGTGACCAACGATACCGTTGTCAAGAGTGACATCGACTTCGAGAGACGGATTGCCACGGGAATCCAGGATCTGACGAGCCCAAACTTTAGCGATTTTAGCCATTTTATTAACCTTCTGTTAGAGTGAAAATTTTTTTTGTGCTAGAAATATAGAAATAAGTTGGTAGAACTTAGAACTTAGAGCTTAGAAAATGTGAATAAAAATGCAACTTGATGTTCGCAAGACAAGTGATTAGTGATTGGTGATTAGTGGTTAGGAAGAGGAGCAATGAGTTGTGAGGTATGAGGCGTGAGGTATGAGCATGTCATCCTGAGCGAAGTGCAACGAAGTCGAAGGATCTATTTATGTGTTCCAAACAAGCCTAGCGATACAACACAGACAGCCCGACTCTAGATTTTTTCAACTTCCGAAAGTCCAAAAATTTGTTCCAAACTGCAAAAACATTCCATGAAGTTTTCGCTGATTAGAAATCTGCACATGATAACCAACATCAAAATAGGTGTATCTAATCAAAGCAAGACGAACACCAGCAGCCTGCGACCAGCCAAATTCCCAACCACGAGATGTACCAAGGTTTCCGAAAAAATAATCCACAACATGATGCGATTCAAACAAGCCAACCCATCCATTTTTCGACAACGCGAAATACGAGTCTCCACTCATGACATAGAAAAAAATTTCAAAACTCAAGTCAAAGAGAAGTTTTGTTCCAACACCCAAAACCGTTAAAAGCAATAACTCATCAGAAACAATTCCTCGATCAAAATCAATATCAAAGCGTGCTGAACTTCCACCAAAAAGTCGTCCCTTTCCAAAAGGAAAGATATCATCTCTTATTCCAAATAATTTCACATGCATTATTGACGGTCCAGCATAGGCTAATTCAGTAAACGCCCCTACAGGTCGATTATCATCTCCCAAAAAATTCGATATGTCCCTCACATCTTCATCCGTAAACGTCCCTACATTTTTAATCCCGGCATCAATATGTTCGACTTTATTCGTATCAACTACATTGTTCGCATCAATATCAGCAGTCAACGAAATTTTCGAAAGAGAGTCAACATGCAAAGAATCCGCCGTCAACGAGTCCTGCAAATCCTGTGCAGGCGACTGCGCCAACGCTTGAGTCGCAAAAATCAAAACACAGCAAAGAAAAAATCGAATAAAACTCAACTTCAAAACAATAACTCAAAAAAATTACGTATGTGTTCCCGTCATGCCCCATTGCACAAATACACCGAAGCGGAAAGACCTATTGGTCCATCGAACATTGGCCCCTAAGTCAAGATAATATGTACCATCCCTATCGCCCTTCGCATAAACAAACCTAATGCCCGCAGCCT
>CAMJNF010000080.1 GCA_946407235.1 uncultured Fibrobacter sp.
ACAAGGAACGTCACGACCACATCTTGACCGTTGAAGACCCGATCGAATTTTTGCATAAGCACCAAGGCTGTATGATCAACCAGCGTGAAGTCGGTAGCGATACGCACAGCTTTGCCCAGGCACTTAAGATGGCGCTCCGTCAGGACCCTGACGTTGTGCTTATCGGTGAAATGCGTGACTTGGAAACGATTCGTGCTGCACTGACTATTGCGGAAACCGGTCACTTGACTTTTGCAACGCTTCATACAAACTCCTGTGTGCAGACTATCAACCGTGTGGTGGATGCTTTCCCCAAGGGTGAACAGCAGACCGTGCGCACGCAGCTTTCGTTTGTGCTCCAGGGCGTCATATGCCAGACCCTCCTCCCCAAGATTGGCGGTGGCCGTGTGATGGCGTACGAAGTCATGAACGTAACGCCGGGTATTCGAGCTCTTATCCGCGATGACAAGGTCCACCAGATTGAATCCATGATTGAAATTGGTCAGAAGTTTGGTATGAACACGATGAATATGTGTTTGTGTGAACTTGTCAAGAATCACAAGATCGACCGTTTCGATGCCCTGGCTCGTTCTTCAAGCCCGGACCAGTTGGAACAGTTGTTCGTAAAAGAAGGGGTGTAATCGATGGCAGAATTCCTATACAAGGCGCAAAACGCGCAAGGCAATAGCTTTGAAGGTTCTCTCGAAGCGAAGGACAAGGCTGAAGCCGAAGCCCTGTTGCTCCGTCGCCGTTTGGTGATTACGAGCCTCAAAAAGAAACCGACCGAAATCAAAATCAAGATTGGTTCTGGCATCAAGACCGAAGACATCACTCGTTTTACGCGTATGTTCTCGTCCATGTGCTCGGCTGGTCTTCCGATGCTTCAGTGCTTGAACATTCTTGAAGCGCAGTGCGAAAATCCTGAACTTAAGAACGTTGTGCATAAACTGACGCAGTCGATTAACGGTGGTTCTTCGCTTGCTGATGCTCTTGCGCAGCACCCGAAAGTTTTTGACTCTCTTTATTGCAACATGGTGGCTGCAGGTGAAGCGGGCGGTATTCTCGAAGGCATTCTTGCCCGTTTGGCAGAAACTCTCGAAAACAACCAGCGCCTCAAACGCAAAGTGAAAAAAGCCTTGACTTACCCGATCATGGTTATTATCGTGGGTATTGTCGTGGTGATCGCTCTTATGACGTTCGTGGTGCCGACCTTTGCTGAACAGTTCGCAGCCCTTGACGCAGAACTCCCGGCCCCGACGCAAGTCGTGATGGATATTTCTGACTTTGTACGAAATAACGGTGCGTTCATGTTTATCGGGCTCATCATAGTTATTTTCGCGTATAAGATGATTATGCGAATACCTGCGGCGCAATTTGCAATGGACAAGTTTACGCTAAAATTACCCAAGTTAGGCGATTTGCAGATTAAATCAGCAACGGCGGGTTTTTCGAGAACATTAGGAACGCTTTTGAACGCAGGTGTGTCCGTGATGGATGCCTTGAAGGTCGTTGCGTCAACTGCAGGTAATAAAGTCGTTGAAAAGGCAATTTATAAGATATCGATTGGTATTGCTGGCGGTAAATCCATTGCCGAGCCGATGGAAGAAGTGGGTATTTTCCCGCCCATGGTGATCCAGATGACCGGTGTTGGTGAAAAAACAGGTAACCTCGGTGGCATGCTTTTGAAACTTGCGGACTTCTATGACGAAGAAGTGGACGCCGCTGTGGACGCTGTCGTGAGTATGATCGAACCATTGATCATCGTGTTCTTGGGCGGCGCCGTCGGTGGCCTCCTCATTGCAATGTATATGCCGATGTTCTCGATGGGCGACGCGATTAAAGGTTAAAAGGCTTCGCATTACGGCGTTGCAGTGCTCCTCACGTACGAGGGTACGCTACGTCGCCCTGCGCCTTGTCCTGCTCGCCTTTAAACCTTTACTCAAATAATCTTGTCAGGCCCGCTATTGAGCGGGCTTTTTCTGTTTTGAGCGAAATTTGGAAAGCTAAACGGCTTCGGGGTTCGACGCCTTGTCATGCCCGACTTGATCGGGCATCACCTATTTTGAACGAAATCTCGATTTAAATGTTAAAGACGAAGCTCGATGCCTCGTCTTTTTTTGCATTGTCATCCCGGCCTGGTTCTCTTTGACCACTTAGAGGTTCAGCTCTTACGTGGTCATGATCCGCGTATGGGGACGGCATCACCTTCTCGTATAACAATCCCTTCCTACCGTCTACTGTTTACTGCTTTTCCACCCCGTGTACTTTGCGGTTTCGAGAATCTCGTTGGCATTGGCGACGCGTTCGGCGGTGGGCGATTGCGTGTCTTTGAGCGCGTAGTCGATTTCGAGTTCCTTGTACTTGCTTAATGCGAATGCATGGTAGGGGAGGACTTCGACACGTTTGACATTGTGGAGTGTGCGGATGAAGTCTCGGGTGCGCGTGAGAGCTTCATCATTGTCGCTTCCGCCGGGCACGAGTACGTGACGGATCCAGATTGGCTTTTGGATTTCGTCTAAATAGCGGAAAAATTCGATGATGTGCTCGTTGGAGAGTCCTGTGAGTTCTTTGTGGGCTGCATCATCGATGTGTTTGATGTCTACGAGCAAAAGGTCTGTCGCTTTCATGAGGCGTTCGATTTTTGCGAACGTTTCTCCGGTGCATCTGAATGTGACTCCGCTGGTGTCGAGACATGTGTGGACCCCCGCTGCTTTTGCGGCCTCGAAAAACTCAATCATAAAATCGATTTGCGCTAAAGGTTCGCCGCCGCTTACGGTGATGCCACCATCGGTTCCCCAGTAGGGCTTGTATCGGATAGCCTTCTTCAGCAGGTTTTCTGCAGAAATTTCGAAAGAGCCGTTTGCGGTCCCGTTTGCGCTCTTGTCGCCGAAATCCCAAGTTTCAGGGTTGTGGCAGAACTTGCATCGCATGGGGCAGCCCTGCGTAAAGACGACAAAGCGGATTCCCGGTCCGTCGACCGATCCGAATGTTTCGAGCTTATTGATTCTTCCGAGAGTCATGATGTAAAAATAAAAAATTGCGTTTTTGTTTTGTTCGTTTTTTTTCATGATGTTCTGTAAAAAACGAAAAAGTGTTCTATATAATACAAAACAACGAAAATGCGTTGCGTATGATTGATAAAACCGTAATTTTATCAAAGAAAATATCTTTTTTTTGTTTGATATTCCTTTTAGATTTTATGGTGTAGAAAATATTTTGGAGACGAACGTTATGAAAAATTATTTGTTGATTTTGGTTGCTGCTTATTTGCTTGCTGCGTGTTCTAGCAGTCCTGATGCGCTTGCATCTTCGACAGGTTCGACTGATGATAATTCTATTGGAGCGAGAGTGTACGAATCTGATATGTATCCGATTGTGTTGAGTGAAAATGCTCAAAAATATTTGAATTCGTCGCGGGTGGCTTCGTCGAATGTAGCCGTCATTGAAACTGGTAGTGAAACTTTTAATGAGATGAAAAATCTCTTGAGCGAAATGTATGATGTACGCGTTCATAGTTTCGATGAAGATGAAATTTGGTTTGAAAAGGAAGGTGTGCAAGTTGATCTTTCTGAATTGGAATCAAATCGAAAACAGTGCGCAAATGGGATATTGAAAACCATTATGCCTAGCAAGTACGCGGACAAGTATATGCTTGTTTCTGTTGATGAAGAATGGCAGTTTTCTGAAAATGAAGGCTCGAGAATTTCTGGATACACGTTTAATTTCAAGCGTCTTTTTGAAGGTCGTGTTGTACGAAATAATAGGAACAACTTATATATTTCTACTGACGGAAATGGGCTCTTTAAAGATGGCCAAATTACTATACAAGACTTGAAGATGACGCCGGAAATAGTGCCGATGAATGGTGATGTTAAAGAATATGTGGCTACGCTGGATTCGATTTATAGAGAGCAATCGTATTCGGTTGTCGTTTGCAGTATGTGCAAAAGAGGCGAGAAGAAAGTTCAAATAAATAAAGTAATTGTCACGGGCGTTGCCGATGCCTATTGCAGAAGTGCGCAAGATTCAGATTTAAAGCTGTGGCCGTGTATTTCTTATACGACCAAAGAAAGTTTGGCCGATGGAGATACTATAGCACGTATTGTCGATGCTCCGTATTCACGTGCGTCAAAGTAAAAGAGACTCAGTAAAAAGCGTAAATAAAAATTCTATCTTTGGCTTTCGATGGCGAAAATCGTAAAACTGACAGATAGAATCCAGTATTTGCAAATGTCGTATGAGCCGTTGAGCGCAGATGTTATTGCAGTTCGAGGCAATCGGGCTTGGTGGATTTTTGATGTGGGTGCGTGTAATGAGGCTGTGCAGTTTATCAACGAGCTGCCGCGCATTCCTGCGGACTGTGATGCAGATGAGAAAGCGGCGAATCTCGCAAAATGTGATTATAGTGCGCGTCTTGCGAAAAATATCGTCATTTCACATTTCCATCGGGATCATTTATTGAATGTCGTTCGTCATTGCGGTGGCGAAGTCTCTCTTGATTTTGATGCGCTTTACGTTGGTTCCCATGCGTCAAAAGTGGTTGGTGAAATTGAGGGTCGCGAAAAGATTACGGTGGCAACTCCGCTTTCGTTTGAAGACGGCGTCCATATCGAGATTTTGCCGATGCCCAATAGCCATGCAAAAGGTTCGTTAGCGCTCGTTGTGGATGATTACGTTTTCTTGGGCGATGCGACATACCCGATGGTAGGGCACGGGGAGCCTGACGTGTATAACGTGCAGATCCTTGAACAGCAAATTAAACTTTTGAAATCGCTCTCTGCGACTCGTTTTTGTTTGAGTCACAAGCGCGGGCTAGTCCGTGACAAAATTTCCGTGATTCAATTTCTAGAATCCGTTTACGCGCGCCGCCAAAAGAACGAAAATTTCATTTTGGCGTGATTATGTTGCGTATTGAATAGGCGTTTGGCTTGTAAAAAGGTCCCTCGCAAAAGCGAGGAACCTCGGTTGTGAATGGGATTAAAAATTACTAGTAAATCTCGTGCATGTTGTAACCCAAGATCACGTAACCGCCGTTGTTCCTGTAACGCTGGATTTCGATTGTTATATCTGCGGTGCTTGAAGCGGTGAATTCTACGATTTCGAATGGGTTGGCGCTTGAACTAGATGACTTGCAAGTGCTTCCCTGGCATACTTTTAAGTCGATATCCTGCGGGAGTTTGTTGTATTCTTTGATGAACTTGCCGCGAGATGTCCATGCGATAGCGATGCGATATTTTCTGTTCTTGACAATGCCGGTTTCTTGGAATGTGATCGTTTCGGAGCTGAAATGGTCAGCGTTGTTACCTACCCAGAAACGAGATCTGTTGCCTCTTCTTAATGTTTTCAAGGTCGGATATTTTGTCGCTATGTCGTAATGTGATCTTCTGTCGCTGTCGTAGGATGAGCCCCCTGCAATATCGTATTCGCTTGCAGAAATGAGCAAAGCCTTAACGACTTCAGGATGCCATTTGTAGAAAGGTACGGCGTCCATGAGGTCAATGATTTGAGCTGCGGTCAATGTGGCTGCGCCTTCAGTTCCTGTAACTACGGGGTAGTCAAATCTGTATCTTTGATTGACTCCATCCGAGAAAAGTCCGCCTTTTGCAGATCTTAAGAAGATGTTTGAAATGTTTGCTACTTCGGGCTTGTCCATTGTCGTGCTGGATGATATGCGGATGTTGTTCCAATCGGAATTTGTCAGATAAGAACTGCCGTAATTAACAGGCTTGATCGCTCCAACGGAAATGACGTTTGCGCCCTTGGCGTAATCGCTGATGAACGAGTTCTCGCCGCTTGTGTTGCCCGCTGCTGCGACTTGAACAACGCCATTGAAATAAACGTAATCATCGATGTCTTGGGCGATGAGGTTGTAGTTGTAGTCGGATCCGCGACCATTTGTGTGTAAACCGATGTAAAGCGGAACACTGTAATTGTTGTTCTTTACTTGCGGATTATTCGGTTGTCTTGCTCCGGATTTGAGATTTGTGATGGATCCTGTTTCGCCGCAGTCGGAATCCATGACGTAAACTTTGGCTTTTGCTGATGCGGAGTTCAAAATGCGGACGGGCTCGCCTGCGTAGTACATATCCCTGTATTTGTTGATTGTGCCACGGCTGCCATCGCATCCGTTTAGTTGTTCGAACTTCAAGCCGATTTCATCGGAAGGAATTGCGATTTGCTGGACGTAAATGCCGATGTTTTTGCCTGTGTGGCCCGGCGAGATGCCGTAAGATCTTAAGCTGTTGTCGTTATCGATGTTCCCGATGTTTGCGGATTCGTTGGCATCCCTGTAGTCTTGACCGTAAGATGTCTGGTTTAAATAAACGTCGGGCCATAACTTGCGCTTGTCTGTGGAACCGTTGAACCCGGTAAGGCCGCCCATAGTTCCTGCGGCGTAGTATTCGCGAACATATCGACCTTTTTCAAAATTGCTGGTAGTTTGCTCGTAGATTTCTTTGGTCGTTGTTGAACCACACCATTTGTAGGTTTCTGTAAATTGGGTATTGTTTGTGTTTTGGAGATTGGAATATTCGCCACTGAACGTGTTTATTCTCGGTTCCATGCTTTGGTATGGGTAATCGGGCATTTCGTATGTTTTGGCAAAGAACTGTTTTTCTTTGATGGGTTTCTTTGCGTTGACGACTGCGGTAGGTGTGCTTCTGACGTTGGCGTTGTGACGACCCAAAACGTCGACTCTTGCGTTCCCCTTGTGAAGTTGTGCGCTAGATACCGCGATTGAACTTTCTGCGGAATAGGCGTAAATTGCAAATGCACCGCATGCCAGCAGTGCTGATATTTTTGAATTCATATTTTCTCCTTGATTGACATAAATTTGTTTTTATGTTGAATGTAAAGATAGTACTTAATATGAAATAGTTTATGTATATTTTTGTTATCTTGTTCTTTTTAACAAAAGAAATCAAGTGACATGCGGGTTTTACTTTGATGTAAATATTTGTTTGCGTTTTAACTCTGAAATTGATGCTGGCATAGATGGGAAGAAACGGAAAATGAAAAAAAGTCCCCCATAGGGGGACTTTTTGTCTCATAGAATTGTCTTAAACTATTAAAGCACGCCGTGTGCCTGGCGGGCAATCACGTCGAGCTGCTGTTCGCGGGTGAGCTTGATGAAGCGCACGGCGTAGCCAGAAACGCGGATCGTGAAGTTCTGGTATTCTTCCTTCTCCGGATGTTCCATAGCGTCCTTGAGCTTTTCAACACCGAACACGTTCACGTTCAAGTGGTGGCTGCTCTGGCCGAAGTAACCGTCGAGAACCTGCACGAGCTTGTTGGTGCGTTCTTCGTCATCGTGGCCGAGAGCGTCCGGGTTGATCGTCTGCGTGTTGCTGATACCGTCGAGAGCGTATTCGTACGGAATCTTGGCGACAGAGTTGAGAGACGCCAAAAGACCGTTCTTTTCTGCACCGTAGCTCGGGCTTGCGCCAGGAGAGAACGGTTCGCCCTGCTTACGACCATCCGGGAGGGAACCCGTTGCCTTACCGTAAACAACGTTACTTGTAATAGTAAGGATGGATGTGGTCGGTTCAGAATCGCGGTAGGTCGGCGTCTGCTTGATCTTGGCCATGAACGTCTTGAGGAGCCAAACAGCGATTTCGTCTGCGCGGTCGTCGTCATTTCCATAACGCGGGAAGTCGCCTTCGATCTGGAAGTCCTGAGCAAGGCCGGTAGCCGGGTCACGGATGACTTTCACCTTGGCATACTTGATTGCAGAAAGGCTATCGACAACGTGGCTGAAGCCTGCGATACCTGTTGCAAACGTGCGACGGACATTGGTATCGATGAGTGCCATTTCGGCAGCTTCATAGTAGTACTTGTCGTGCATGTAGTGAATCAAGTTCAAAGTATTCACGTACAAGTGGGCAAGCCAATCCATGTAGAGGCCGAACTTGTGGATAACTTCATCGTAGTCGAGGTATTCGCTAGAGATAGGCGGATATTCCGGGCCAACCTGTTCACCCTTCACGAGGCATTCGTCCTTACCACCGTTGATGGCGTAGAGGAGTGTCTTGGCGAGGTTTGCGCGAGCGCCGAAGAACTGCATTTCCTTACCGGTCTGGGTCGCAGAAACGCAGCAGCAAATGCTGTAGTCATCGCCCCAAATCGGACGCATTGTGTCATCGTTTTCGTATTGGATGGCGCTGGTCTTCACGGAAATTTCAGCAGCGAATCTCTTGAAGCTTGCCGGGAGGCGCGGGCTGTAGAGAATCGTGAGGTTCGGTTCCGGAGACGGGCCCATGTTCACGAGCGTGTGCAAGAAACGGTAGTCGTTCTTGGTCACCTGATGGCGACCATCCTGGCCGAGGCCAGCAACTTCGAGCGTAGCCCACACCGGGTCACCGCTGAAGAGTTCGTTGTAGCTAGTGATACGAGCGAACTTGACCATGCGAAGCTTCATCACGAAATGGTCGATGATTTCCTGGGCTTCGGTTTCATTGATGACGCCGTTCTGCAAGTCGCGGGTCATGTAAATATCGAGGAAGGTAGAAACGCGGCCAACACTCATGGCGGCACCGTTCTGCGTCTTGATAGCAGCGAGGTAACCGAAGTAGAGCCACTGCACAGCTTCGCGGGCGTTCGTTGCCGGCTTAGAAATGTCGTAGCCGTAAATCTTGGCCATGACCTTCATGCCTTCGAGAGCCTTGATCTGTTCGGCAAGTTCTTCGCGCTGGCGGATAACGTGTTCACGCATATCCGTATCGTCCGTCAGAGCCTTGTCGGCCTTCTTCTGGGCGATGAGGTAGTCGACACCGTAAAGGGCAACGCGGCGGTAGTCACCGACGATACGTCCACGGCCGTAAGTATCCGGAAGACCCGTAATGATGTGAGCCTTGCGGGCCATACGCATTGCAGGCGTGTAAGCGTCGAAAACGCCCTGGTTGTGAGTCTTGTGGAATTCCGTGAAGATGCGATGAAGTTCTTCGCTCGGTGTGTAACCGTAGTTCTTGCAAGATTCTTCGGCCATCTTGATGCCGCCGAACGGCATGAATGCGCGCTTGAGCGGCTTGTCGGTCTGGAGACCTACGATCTTTTCGAGATCCTTAGTTTCTTCGGCAATGTAGCCTGCCTGGTGGCTTGTGAGAGTGGAGACAACGTCTGTGTCCATGTCAAGGACGCCACCCTTTGCAATTTCTCTTTTCTGAAGGTCTTGAAGTTCTGCCCAAAGTTTGTTCGTTGCTTCTGTTGGGCCCTGCAAAAACGACTTGTCGCCGTCGTAGGGAGTATAGTTTTTTTGGATGAAGTCGCGGACGTTGATTTCGTCCTGCCAGCGACCGCCTTTAAAGCCTGTCCATGCTTCCTGCATATAGCCTCTTTTGCTCGTACAAAACCGTTAGTGCAACTGAAAAAAAATACCTAACTTTTCAAGTTGAAAAAAAAGAATTGTAGCGATTTTTCCTGTTTTTTCTTGCTTTTTTAATGTAAACCGCAATATACATATTTAAAAGAGGGTGGGCAAGGTATGAAATGCACCATTTTATGCCAAAAAGTCGCTTACGAAAAGCTTACGACGCTAATGTTTGTTCAAAAAATGGAAAAAGCGTTTTTTTATGTAAAATCGGTGCGAAATATGTAAAATACGGTCGATACAGTTGGTTTTAAATTTGCTCTCGTAGTACGTGCTTGTCGATAGTTCAAAACCTATCTTATGAACAAGAAAAAACGAGGTCAACAATGAAAAAGTTTATTATTCCGATGGCTGCTGTAGCGCTTTTAGCTGCATGCTCCGAATCTAACGATGCTGTTTTCCCGATTGCTCCTAGTTTGTCAGGCGTGTCTTCCAGTGCAGAAGCTATTGCTCCGGTTGGTGAATCTTCGAGCTCTGATGCAATCGTTCCTCCGGCTGGTGAATCTTCCAGTTCCGAAGCAACCGTTCCTCCGACAGGTTTGTCTTCGAGCTCCGATGCGGTTGTTCCGCCGCCAGTTTTATCTTCCAGTTCTACCGGTGCAGCTCAGTTCACTTACGCAGTGCCGACTCTGACCGCTATTGATCCGTCTAAGGAATACACTTTCTACGGTGCAGAACTCACTGGTGTGGAACAGTTCAAGTATGGTCGTTTCGAAGCCCGCATGAAAATGGCCGCAATCTCCGGTTCCGTGAGTTCCATGTTCTTGAACTACGACAATTCCTGGATGAAGGGTGAAGAACCGTGGAACGAAATTGATATCGAAGTGCTTGGCAAGGATCCGACTTCTTGGCAGTCTAACATTCTTACCCGCGAAGCCAATCCTTCCATCAATGGTCTTACCGCTTCTGAAAGCAAGCCGTTGCATGCATTTGGTTTTGATGCTACGCAGGACTTCCACCTGTATGCAATCGTCTGGACTCCGGAATACGTGGCTTGGGAAATCGACAGTGTCGAAGTCCGCCGCGATACGCTTGGCATGAGCCGTGGCAAGCACGCCGATGCAGACCAAGTTGCTTTCTTGACTGAGAAGGAAACTCTCCGCTTCAATCTCTGGGCATCTAAGACTGCTTCTTGGACGGGCAAGTGGAATAACGGTATTGGGCTTCCGGTTGAACAGCAAATCGACTACGTCCGTGTCTATGCTTATGACCCGGCAACCAAGGGCTTTACTCTGTCTTGGCAGGACGATTTCGATGGCGAAGACATTGATCCGCAGCGTTGGACAGCAGGTGACTGGGAAATGGAACGCGTGACGTACCGCCGAAGCAACCTCATTGTTGAACAAGGCGTTTGCAGACTCATTTTGGACTACGAAGCCAACTAAAAAAATTTTGGTGTGTAAAGGGGGCCTCTCGGAGAAATCCGGGAGGCTATTTTTTTGTATTAGTTGTTAGTCATTGGTCATTAGTTATTAGTTGTTGGATGTTTGTATTGACCATTAACTATTGTTTACTTTTTCCGAAAAAGGAATAATTGTATATTGGTCGATGGTTGCTAGTCATTAGCCATTGGTTTGTTGCTAGGAATGTAATAAGAATGTTCTTTTAACAACACTGTTTACTAACCACTGTTTACTGCCTACTTCCTACTACAAAAGAGGTAATCATGAAAAAATTTTTCTTAATGGCTATGGCCACGATTTCACTTGCTTTAATGGCTTGCGCTCCTTCTAAGCTCGATATTCAGGAGGCTTCGATCACGAGCGATGTTTTGATTGAAGTCCGTCAGGTTTTAAATGATTCGATTAGTTTGTATGTTGGTAATGTCTTTTACTTGAATTCCAAACAGGTTGTTGCTGATGACATGTATCCGTTGCATGCGAGTACGCGTGATCCGTCTGAATTTGAAAAGCTGACGGCAACGGATGTAATTAACAGCGATGAAGAACTCTTGAATTACTTGCGCCGCAAGGCTCCGGATCTGATGAATGTTGGCATTGTGATTGGTGAAACGGCTTACAACGAAGTTGGCTTTGAAGAACAGGCCGTCGTTGAAAAGCTCACGAAGATTTTCCAGAAAGTTCAGGGCGGCTCGCTCAAGCTTTTCCACGAAAAAGAAGGGCACCTCACCGACATGAAGAAGCTTTATTAACTTTTGAGTTACTAGTTCTTAGTTACTAGAATCGTCATGCAGAGTCGAAGACGATGGATCCGGTGAAGTTGCAAACGTCATCCTGAGCCCGTAGGGCGAAGGATCCATTAAGTCAGCATCGTCATTCCCGCGAAGGCGGGAATCCAGTAACATTTTCTATTACACTGTCACCCCCGACTTGTTCGGGGGTCGCCTTTTTATATTGCATTTCCGGGGCGTTACGGCCTTTGACCACTTAGTGCTTCAGCACTTATGTGGGCATGGCCACCTTTAGGTGGTGTGCCCCCGTTAGAAAGGGTAGCGGAAGCCCGTAAGGGCTGAAGCGAGGGGAAGACTTGCCCCTTACAGACCGTTCGGCTCTTATGTAGACATGAAAATGTGATTTCGCCTCACTCTCGCCAACACGACTCGTTCATACGAGTCGCTTTTGGCTCACGGATTGCTGAATCTCTGCTTGATTTTTCTATCTTTGCGCTCGTAAAATAAAAGGGACACATTATGCCTACTATGACTTCTGCGCAGGTGCGCGAA
>CAMJNF010000081.1 GCA_946407235.1 uncultured Fibrobacter sp.
TGGAAGGTTCCGCACTGTTTGAGGAGCTGGTTCACCAGGGTTGTTTTACCGTGGTCAACGTGGGCGATGATGGCAACGTTTCTGATTTTTGATTGATCCATATTTTACCGTTTGGCTTTAATTTTCGGCGCAAAGATAGAAAAATGAGCGGAAAAATGCAATATTGAGCGCTCGTATTCTATATTTAGGGGCGTGAATTACCTTGCTTTGGATTACGGAGAACATCGAGTCGGGGTCGCTTTTGGCGATTCCGAGCTCAAGATGGCTTTTTCAAGAGAAACGATTGACCAAAAAACGACCAACTTGTTCGAACGGTTGGAACAATTGGTGAAAATCAACAAGATCGATGAATTCGTGGTAGGGATGCCGTACCACCCGGATGGTCGCAAGGATGGCAAGAACGTCGTGGTGGAGGCTTTTATCAAGGATTTGGCGCTGCGCTTCCCTGGGATGAAAATCCACACGCAGGACGAGTCGTACTCGAGTGTTCAGGCGCAGGAGTTCACCTCGTACATGAGCAAAAAGAAAAAGCAGAAGAACAAGGCGATTATTGACCGCACCGCCGCCGCAATCATACTCCAGCGCTGGTTCGACGGTTTGTAGGTTATAGGTCGTAGGTTATAGTCATGCACTACGTGCATAGAATATAGGGCGGCGAAGCCGCGATTTTTTCTCTAAAGCCTAACCCCTAATACCTAATACCTAATCCCTAACCACTTTTTTACTATATTTACAGCATGGCTAAAGAATTAGATAATTTCGATGATGAAGAAATGGACGAAGCTAACGGTGCGATGCTCGATGCATTGAACGCCGAAGAAAACTTTGTCCCGCAAGTCCGTGACTACAGCGACCGCCGCATCTTGATTTGGGAAGATGACGATGTCCGCCGTGAAGCTTGCCTCGAAGTCCTTTCGGACTTGCTCGTGGGCGCATACTTCAAGGCCGTGAAGACCGAAGCGGAAGCACTCCAGCAGCTCGAAGAAGATGACTGGGATACGTTTGTCGTGGACTTCTACACCGAAGGCGTTTCCGTCAGCGATTTCATCAAGCGCGTGAACAACTATCCGGGTTCAATCTTGGTCGCCATCAACATGGGTCCGCTCACGCTCCCGGAAGAACGCGAACCGGCCAAGGCAGAAAACTTGCGTCGTTTGTTCGATATCGAACGCGCCAGCTCCCAGATCCACGCTTAAGCATTGTCATGCTGGTCTGTCATCCCGGACTCCGTTCCGGGACGGCATCGCCATCTTGTAAAAAGCCGCCCCAAAATGGGACGGCCTTGTTATTTGTCATGCCGGACTCTCTCTCGTCATTCTGAGCGTAGCGAAGACAACTCAGAAGGCGAGTATGCCCCAAGGCGAATGCCGCAGTTGTGCTTGCACAAATATGGCTGAGCCGTTTAGCAAGACGCGAAGCGTCAATGTTGCGACCATGCTTGCATGGTCATAACCGAGCCAAAGAGTTGGGGCTTTGCCCCATCCAGTGACGATCCGTTTTAATCGTTAATTCCCACAGGCGGCGATATTTCCAGGAGTCGGGGCGCTTGTGCACCAAGAATCGCTTTCGCTTCGCTTGTTCCAAAGCCCGATGTTCAGTTGCGTGCTCTTGCGGACCGCTGCCGAGGCTGACCCTACAGGGAGCGGCGATACATGGAGCGAATCCGCCTTGCCGTAATAAAGCGAGTCTAGTATTGCTCCATCGCATTGTAACACAAGCGAACCGGATGTCTTGCCGAACTGCGACATGCTCTCGGTGTACTTGTAAATTCCGGCAACGTTAGCTGTTTCGCGGTCTCCTACAACGAGCACTTCGTTTGGCGGGAGCGAAATGGCACCGATTTGAGAGGCGTCGCTTGCGTTCGAAGTCTTTCCGAATGCGCAATTGTCCAGCATGAGCGTGTCAGTGCTGCCGTTGTAGAATTCTACGAAGTTGAACTGTGAAGAATCATTCGCGTTTGCGAATATGAAAAATTCGCTCACGATCAAATCGTTCACAGCCGGAGTGCGTTTCATTGCGGGGAGCTTGAGTGAAACCTGCACGTTCACATCCTTTGCAAGTTCTATGGCAAGCGCAATCTTGCTGCGGAGCGATTCGATTTGGAAGCTCGGTATAGGTGTGGTCTCGTCGAGTGTGAACTTGTCATTCAAGCTGAAGATGTTTTTCCCATTTTCGTCTTGCATTGAAATGGAAATGGTGTACTCGCAATTGAGTTTAAGGTCTCCACTTGAGAATATGACGTTGTCTGAATCAAATACCATGGGGTAGGTAAACGATCCATCTTTGCTCGTGAGTTTCATTTCGCCGTTCTTGATGCCGGCGGGGTTTCCGAATCCGATAGGAATTTTCACGTACACGAATCCAACGAGCGCGTGCATCGGAATTTTCAAGTTCACTAGGGACCCCGCTTCGAGCGCTGTCGTGACTTCGCCTTTTTGCATGAGCGTTCCGTTGGCGTAAAGCTTTGCTTCAAAGCGCCATTCATCGCTTGGGAAAAGATCGAGATTGAATGTTTTCTTTTCGACGGAATGCACTAAATGGAGCGTGTCCGAGCCGTAGCAGTCTAGCACAAGGCTATCGAGCAATGGCGTTTCTGCAAATTGCAAATGGAGCGCAACGTTAGCATTATCGAATGCTTCAAAGGTGGAAATCGGAGACTCTGCTTTGGAATCGTTGGAACAGTTCCAAAGGGCAAGAGCGGTGAGAGCTGTAGCCGCACAACGGCAGACGTGTTTTCTTGTTGTAGGACTCATATAACCTCCTGGTATTCTGGTGGGTCCTGCTCTATTAACACGCATTTTTGTGCGATTCAATTCGGTAAAATTTTAATTACATGAGTTTCCGCGAATAAAAAATACCTTCTCTCGTCTCTCGTCTAGAGATGCAATTTCGCTTTGCCGTTCTCCACGCGGTTCCCTTGCAACTTTGCGGCGCACGCCTTGTCTTGCCTAAGAATTTTCACAAGTGCACTCGGGCTTAGCCCAAACGCCGCTGCTGCGGCCTTTGTATCGCCATTCTTTGTCGCCATGATGTCAAAGACATGGGCGACAAACAGCGGAAACAGCGGGTTGCTCGGTTGGATATGCCCGTTGCTGCCTGGAAATTTCATCTCGACTGCAGGCGGTTCTTCGCGAACATTTAGCGCTAAGGCCATTTGCATGCGGTGGAGCGCGTGAATTTTATTCTCTTTTGCGCTTCGACTTTCTGACGACTTGATTTCTAAATTATATTGTTGTAACGAGAGATGAACGCCAGTATTGGTCTTGTTCCTGTGCTGGCCACCGGGGCCGCTGCCTTGATATCCTTTCAAGGAACAGGCTCGTAAAAGTTCATCCAGATTCATTCTCAGGTAGGTATCGCGATGCATGTTCTGAAAAATAAAATAGTTCTTGCGCTTTTGGTAAGTGTGTTTGCAATTATGGCAGGCTGTGCTGGGTCTTCTAACGGGTCGGCGCAAGAGGCTCCAGAGACGGCGGCAGTCCGTGATGCCAAGGTCAAAGCTCAAGAAGCGGACAAGCTTGCTATGCTCGAAGGCATGTACACGCTTTTCAAGGAATCAGTCAAAAACCGCGCCCCGTCCGATGTTTTGCTCGATTTCTTGACGGATCCTTCGGAATCATGGCTCGATGAACTTGAAAGCCATGCCAAGAATTACGATGCTGCGGCTATAGACACATGCCAGTTCTACGAAGCGTATGCCATCGTGCTTTACAGACTTTACGAACGTGAACACCTTTGGACAGTGTCGGATTACCGTATGCTTTATTTGCTCCTTTACGATAGCGGATTTTTGGACTTGGTCGATCGCGTGAAAATGGGACCGTTCGAAGTCAAGAATGACCGTGGCAGTGTTGGACTTGCCTCTAGCCCGAAGGTGCCGATCATGTTGTTCAAGTGGGACGATACCAAGTGGAAACTGGACTTGATTGAAACGCTCCCGCTCATTACCAAGGGCGTTGAAGCGACTGCGGCAAAGAAAAACTGGACCGATGCAAAGCTTGCCCTTTACTGGCTCGACAAGAAATACCACTTGCAGTATTCTCGTCTTGATGAATCGCTTTTTGAACCGATCGGTTTTTAATCTTTTGTTCGGACCTGATATCAAGGTGTAGAATTTATGCGTAAGTTGATTGCGGCTTGTTTCTTTTTTGTGCTTTTGGCATCGTTCTCTTGGGCGGCTCCACAAACGAAAATTTATGGTGCGGTCGAAGCGAAGGAAGGCTTTTTAGGCGGTCGTCTTTTTGACGTTCTTGATTCTGTCGGTGGCACGGGAACGTGGATGGAATGGGATGTAAACGGAGTACGCGATCCCTCCGTGATGAAGGTCCTGGACCCGCTTTTGAATTCCTCGAACAAGCCGAAAATGGTTTGGGCCATTACCGAGCGCGATAAGCCTCTGCTTTCTGTTCTTTTGCCGAAAGGCTCTGGTGAGGTTCTTGTTTTTTATGAATTGGGTAATCTCGATGCTAAACCGGTGTCGTTAAAACTCAATAAAGTTCTTACGCCCGATGTCGTGTTTAGGGATTACAAACAAGTTTCTGAAAAAGAATTTGTCCATCTTGATCGTCCTAATTTGAAAATTTTTGTAACGGATAAATTAATTCGTTTTACCTACGATAATCCTGATAATACTCCGCTCCGTTACGATCCTGATTTTGCAACAAAAACGATTGTCGAAAAACATGCCGAGGTGAATGACTATCTGGGCTTTTTGAAGTATGAATATTCCATGATGCTACGTGCATTTGTCCAATCGACTCGCGGTATTTTTAACTGGCAACCGTGGCACTGGTACATGAACAAATGGAACTCCAAGTTCATGATTACGCCTAAGGAAATCGAAATGATTCTTTCTAAGGGTGTGCGTCCCGACTATATAACGGTCTTTAAGGCTAAGGCTTCGGGGGGTGAATCGGTTGAAATGCGTACAACGGGGAACGGATTCCTCGAAATGGTCATTAGAAGACCCTGATTTTAACATCTAACCGTTCTTACCTTTTGTCATGCCCGCCTCCGAGCGGGCATCTCCATTTCTTTTTTTTACTATTTTAAAATTCGTGAAATCTATCATCAAAAAATTTCAAATTCTGTTTGTTGCTTGTGCAACGGTTTCTAGCTTGGCTTCTTCTGTTGTAGAGGATTCCAAGAAACATTTTATTTTAGATGACGAAGTCCTGAATTTGGCCAAGGAATCGTGCAGTGACGGTCATGGAATGCAGTTCCAGCCCGAAAATGCATATTTCAAGGAGTCGGTTCCGTTTCGTCGTTACCGCGTGGCAATCCCGTCGGGAGCAAAGCCTTCGGTCGTGGTGACCAATGGAAATCTTCTCCCGCTCGGTGCGTCTCCCTGCAATTCCGCTTCGATAAAGCCTCAGTCGGTTATAGTATCGAATCCGTTCATCAAGGACAACTTGTGGATGGTCGATGTGCAGGTTCCGCTTTACGTCAAGCAAGGAAATTCTGTTGCTTTGCGCAAGAGCTTCCGCTTGAATGTGGATTTTGCATCGGCCGCGGTTAGCGGTCGAAATCCGGGAGCCCGCGCGCTCATGCTTGTTGAAAATACAAATGGCGCGTCTCAGTTTGGTGTTCTCGGAACATCAAGTTCCGTACTGCGTCGCGAAGCCTCCTCTGAAATTGATAACGTGGTGCAGCTTGTCGAATTGAGGGTGGGCGACAATGACATGGCAACGTTCTCCGAAGACGGTATGTATGCGCTTGATTTCAAGACTATCCGTAATTCCCTTTTGAAGGTTGTGCGCCAAAGCGAACTGGATGGCATTGCTGTCGAAAAAGTTTGCGTGTATGCCGCAGCGCCGGATACGCTTCCCGACATGGGCCCCGGTGCAAAACTTCGCAATCCGAACCAGCTTTTTGAGCTGCCTATCAAAGTCGAAGACCGCAATTCCAATGGTATTTTTGACGATGGCGATTCCCTTTATTTTGTCGGCTACGGCAATGCGTTCTGGAAACGTATCGATGCTGAACCGCTGGACGCTCCTAAAACGAGCATGGCGTATTTCCATTCGTATTCACCGTATTCCTATACCCAGCACTTTATTTTGGGCTACAAGCAAGTGGGGAAGGGGGCTCGTCTAGAAACGCTCTCC
The DNA here is from genome assembly GCA_946407235.1 of uncultured Fibrobacter sp. Lineage (GTDB taxonomy): Bacteria > Fibrobacterota > Fibrobacteria > Fibrobacterales > Fibrobacteraceae > Fibrobacter. Next base: position 6,108 of record CAMJNF010000081.1, read on the forward strand.
TCGCCGAAATCGACACCGAAGGATATCGACTGGCTTAGGTATGTGCGTGCCGAAAAAGATTTGTTGTTGCGCGATACCTATTATGGAAAGAGCCTTGACTGGGAAGGTGCTACCGGTAAGGAATGGTTTTGGCTGTGGCATGGCAGGCATGAAACTACTGTTGTCCCTCCTTCGGACTTGAGTTTCTCGACGACCTCAAACTTGCCTGGACTTGTTGCGGATGGCAAGGGCTATGTTGCTGTGTCTTATTTCCCGTACCGTTCGTTGAGTTCCACCAAGGGCGTAGACCAGTCTACAAGTACGAAGTTTTCCTCTGAACCGTACCTAAAAGCAATGAAGTTCGTTCATTTTGGAATGAAGGTGAACGATGAAAATCATACGAGAATCCGAGGCCAGGAAGATTACTGGAATGACGGTGTGCTTTTGCCGGGTGGAAACTTCGCTATGGAAGTCAAGTCCCTGAAAAAGACTGGGAATGAATATGAACTGACGATGATGCCCAATGACTATCAGTATGACCGCTTTGATGGTTACTCTGTTGCCTACCAGTGGGATCCGACCTCTGTTTCTATAGATTCTACGGAATGGATGTTGCCCGGTTTTGCTACAGGTGCAGTCCGCATTCCGGTAGGCAAGGATGCTAATCGTCGACTGTTGAAATTCAAGGATTTCAAGCTAGCCGGTTATTTGAAAGTTGAGAATGGTTTCGCTGTGGATAGCATCGGAGCCAATGAAGATGTGCGTTACATGATTTTGGATAATCGTGATCGCCGCAATAAGGACCGCCGTAAGACTTTGAACATCGAAGGGATTCCTTTGGCATCGAAGAATGTTGTGCAAAAACTCTCCCAGATTTCTTCGCAGACGGAGTACCTGATTATTACGCCCGAGGAATTCCTCGCACCGGCAGAATCCTTGGCCGTGTTCCGTTCTAGCGATAAATCGTCGAGCAAGCTTGTCACTTCGGTTGTTGCTGTAGAAAATATTTATAGGCATTACACGGGTGGCTCGCTTTCGCCAATTGCAATAAGAAACTACATCGCTTACGCACGTAGCGTTTGCCCGAATTTGCGTTTTGTTTTGCTTGCAGGTTCTGGGCATTACGACTATCGAGGCATGAACCCCAAGTTTGCGAAAAACTATATGCCGCCGTTCGAAAAGGAATCTGCTGTGACGGAAGATTTCTTTGCCGTTCTGGATTCGGGTGAAGTTATTCGTAAAGGCGTTCCTTACGATCTCGATGTTGCGCTTGGACGTTTGCCTGTTTCTTCTGTCGATGAATTTTACGACTATAACAAGAAAGCAAAAGATTACGATGAAGTAGGTCGCTTTGATCATGGTGAATGGCGCGCAACGCTTTTGCTTGCGGCCGACGATGACCGCAATGGAACGGATGTTGACCACATCGAACATACGCGCTCTCAGGAACGCTTGGCTAGAGCTCTTGATGCCGCTTCAGAAACTCATGGCTTTAGATTGAACATGAAGAAAATCTATCTCCTCGATTATGCTTACGATGCCGCTGGACAGAAACCGGAGGCCGCAAACGACTTCATGAATATCATGAATCAGGGTGCTTTGATGACGGTTTATTTTGGACATGGTTCCAAGGTCGCGTGGGCATCGGAAGGCTTGCTGAAACTTTCTTACATGGCGAAACTTACGAACTCGAAAAAATATACCATATTGAATTCGTTTGCTTGTACTGTAGGACGTTTTGATGAAGGCAATTCCAAATCTATGACGGAAGCGTTTGTTCTTGCTCCAGATGCGGGTGCAATCGCTGCAGTTGGTGCTGCTCGCGAAACATATGCGGGCCCGAATGAAACGTTCGCCAATATTTATATGAGTCGCGCTTTGCTTAACAATGGTGTCAATCTTGGCGTTGCTTACATGCATGCTAAGGATTCCATTTTTGGCGGATGGCATGAAAAAGATAATATGTATAATACAGAACATTTTGTCTATATTGGAGAACCCGTTATTCGTATGCCACTTGCTAATATGAAAATTTCATTTGATTCGCCTGTGGATTCGATTATGGCTCTGGATAAAATGAAGTTGTCTGGAAAAGTTTCTGGAATGTCGTCTGGAAATATTGCATTGACTTTAAGAGAAGGCCGATTCCATAAGGTATTCACGTCCGCTTCGGAGGTCGTTGATACCGTAGCTTATGATGGCTCGCTTATCTTTTCCGAGGTGATTCCTGTTTCTGGTGGACGTTTTGCAACAGAATTTGTGACTCCGAAAAAACTGACGATCGGTGATTCTAGTGCGGAATTGCGTGCTTGGGCCTATTCTTCGAACGATGTCGCTATCGGCCGCTATCTCGAAACGAATATCAAGATTTCGGGTATATCGAATTATGCGGATTCGATCAATGATAAAACGCCTCCGACGATTAGCATCCAGTCTTGCTATGCGGGGGCATCGTCTTCGTTTGCCAATGGTCAGCGCGTCAAGCTCCAGACTCCAGCTTGCTTGCAAGTTGTTGTCGAAGATGAAACTGCTTTGGATTACCGTGAACAGGTTGATGAAGGTATTACGTTTGAAATTATAGGAATTGAAGACGCATATCATCCGTCTCCGTTCTTGGAACAGACTTCTAGGCGTGCAATCGCCCGTAAATCTTTAACGACTGAATCGTATCCGCCGGGAACATATGCGTTCAGGGTGCGCGCAATGGACGTGCTTGGAAATGTCGCCGAAAAGTATATCGATATCCAAATTACGGAGGCGATGCAAGCTGGGCTTTCTGATGTGTTCAACGTGCCAAACCCGATGGGTAAAAAAGGAACGACGTTCTACTTCAAGAATCTCGCTGCAGAATCCGATTCTCGTGTGACGATTTTCATTTACAATCAGCATGGCAGACTTGTCAAGGTCATTAAGGATGCTAAGTCTGGCGAAACGCATTGGAATGGCAAGGATAATTATGGGCGCCTGTTGGCCAATGGATTGTACCACTATGTTGTCCGCAGTGAAACGAAAACTTCGGGCTCTAAAACTCAAACTTGGACTAAAAAACAAAAACTGTTGATATCGAGGTAAATAATGGAATTACGTGAAAAACCGGGTAAAGTACAAAAACTTTTGGAACTTTCTCTCCGTTTTCGCTTGATTTTTGTGTTGTTGATGATCGGCTTTTCTGCGGCTTTCCTTGTGACTGGCTGGCAGCAAATGGCTTCGCTTCCGCTTGGCGCCTCTGAAGCCCTTGGCATGTGGATTTCTAGGTTCACGAATGTTGTTTCGGCTTGGAATTCAACGCAGTATATCTTTGTAGCCGGCCTTTCGATGATTGTGCTTTATTTCGTCTTTGGCGGGGCTCGCGGTGGCTTTGGCGGCTTGTTTGCGCTAGCGGGCTTTATTGGGGCTCTTTTTGCTTTGGGCGGTGACGAAGATATGTTTGTCATTTTCTTTGCTTCGTTTGCTGGGCTTGCTCTTTTGCTTGTGCTTTTGGCGAAGTGGAGTGTTGCTTGCGTGCTTTTCCCGTTTACCCTTTCTTGGGTTCTGCTTACGGGGTTTGTAAGCTGGTTCCCGATGATGATAGGCAAGGCTTGGCTCATGTGGGCCGTGTTGAGTTCTATCGCTTTTTCGGGCGCTATTGCCTGTGCTCTCGTGGCGGGCAAGGAACTTGGTGAAGGCTCTCCGAAAGCAGGAGCCCTTGTTAAGGCTGGCAAAAAAATGCTTGCTCCGATTTTGATTGCATCGCTCTTGGCTCTTTCTGCCCTTGTGGTTGATATGGGGGGCGTTGTAGACGGTAAAAGGATTGGTCGTGCTGCAATCCTCTGGGTGACTTTTAACGTGTGGTTCTTCGGCTTTACCTTCGGTACAATGTCGTTTGCTCCATGGGATCGCCTGCGTTCTGGCTCCCGCCGCGTCAAGATGAGCGATAAGAAGAAAGGCTCTTCGAAAAAGAAAAAGTAATTCAAAAGCGCCTCGGGCTGTTTGCTCGGGGCGCTTGTTGTTGGAGTGTGGATGTTTTATTCTTTCTATTCTTAATTTTAGATTTCTTTAAAGCAAAAAGCCCTACATTCGTAGGGCTTTTTATGGATAAAAAATCCATGTTGAGAAATGGTGTTGAGAATTCTGAGAAACGCGACTATCGCTTTAGGCGATATTTAAAGACTGTTCGCGGATGCACTCGATTTCGTTCTTGAGCTCGATGGCGAGCGCTGCAATTTCTGCGCTTTGGCACTTCGTGCCGAGCGTGTTTGCTTCACGACCCATCTCTTGCAAGATGAATCCGAGATTCTTGCCTTGGGCTCCGCCCTTCTTGAGCGCATCGAGGAACAGCTTGTTGTGGCTGTGGAAACGCGTGATTTCTTCGTGAATGTCGAGCTTGTCGGCCATGATGCAGGCTTCTTGCAGCAGGCGCACATCGTCGATTTCGGAATCCTTCATGAGCGCGTTGATGCGTTCACGGAACTTGACCTTCCATGTTTCGATGCGTTGTGGGTCCAGAACTTCAATTTTGTCGAGTACCGCATTCAGGTGGTTCACGCGCTTTTCCAGGTCGGCGGCAAGGTTTGCCCCTTCCTTTTCGCGCATGGCGATGACACCGTCCAAAGCCTTGTCCAGTTCGGCCTTCAAGTGCTTTTCCCAAACTTCATTGTCGTCGTTTCCGTCGGTGAACTGTAAAACTTCCGGGATGGCGAGGATATGTTCGAGCTTGATGTCGCCAGTAACGTTGTACTTCGCTTGCATTGCTTTCGTGATTTCGACGAACTTGGCAACGGCGGCTTCGTTGTAACACACGGGAATGTTCCCGACGTTCCCTTCGCCGAGTGTGATGCTCAAGTTTACCGAACCACGCGCGAGTTTGTCCTTGATTTGGGACTTCAGGTCGTTTTCGAGATAGGCGAAGTTTTTCGGGATTTTGCTTGAAATTTCGAGGAAACGGCTGTTCACGCTGCGAACTTCGATAACGCAACTAACTCCGTTCAATGTGGATTCGCTTTTGCCGAACCCGGTCATAGAAATAATGGACATTTTTGATTCTTGCGGCTTTGCCGCATTTTTGTTACTAGTTAAAAATAGTTGGTAGAACTTAGACCGCTACGCTCTTAGAACTTAGTAAGTTATTAGTTGTTAGTCATTGTCCGCAGTCTATATTAGGTGTTTTTTTTGATTATAAAGCTCTAAAGACCAATGACTATTGACTAAGTTCTAAGCTCTAAGTTCTAAGTTCCTGCTTTTAATTACTTAAATCTTAGATATAGTCGCGATCACATGTTCTGCACCAAAGTTCGGCAGTCCGATAGCGGTCAGGAGCTTGCTTACCTTGTGGTTGCTCTGGAAGTGCAGATTCTCAATTTTGAACCCTTCCTTGCGGCACAACGTGTAGAAGTCCTTAAGCGTGAGTACGCGAATGTTCGGCGTATCGTACCATTCGTAGGGGAGCTCTTTGGATTTTGGCATGCGTCCGTGGAGCATGAGGCTTCCGCGGGTTGTCCAGTGTCCGAAATTGGGGAAGGTGACGATGACTTTTTTTGCTACGCGCAAAAGCTCGTTCAGGAGCGCCACTGGGTCACGGATTTCCTGGATGGTGCGGTTGATAATCGCGTAGTCGAAGCTTGCGTCTTTCAAGTCCGAAAGTCCGCTTTCGTCCAAGTCGCGTTGAATAACTTGTACGTCGTTTTCGAGGCAATCGAGGATTCCCTTGACGTTCTTTTCGATGCCGAATCCCGTCACGTTCTTTTTGCGGATAAGATAATCGAGCAAGTCGCCGCTACCGCAACCGAGATCGAGTACATGGCTCCCTTCCTTCACGAGCTTGCCGATAAGGTCAAAATCGCTCTGGTTGTGGAATACCGGGACCGCCTGTGTTCCTTGCTGCGGGATAATCTTGGAATCGAGGAAACGCCCCACGGCTTTGCCGAGTT
>CAMJNF010000082.1 GCA_946407235.1 uncultured Fibrobacter sp.
GCACCCGGGAGCCAGCAGTCAATGCCGTACTTGGCAGAGACGGACTGCAAGAAGTTGTACACTTCCTTGCTTTCTTCCTTCGCGCGCGGCAAATCCTTTTCGACACCTTCGCGAGCGATAATCAAGTGGTCGCAGTGCACGGAGCTCGGCACAGCCACGCGGGACTTGCCAGCAGTCGTGAACTGGAGCAAAGCCATCTGGGCGGTTGCGTCTTGCATGGCAACGCGGTCCGGGTGGAATTCGGCAAAATCAGCGCCGCGCTTGTAAGTTCTGTTTTCTGCGCCATCAATCAGGTGGCTGTAGAGAATCTTCTCGGCGAGGGTGAGCGGGCGGCCAAGCTGCTTGCGGGCAACAGCGACGCGAGCAGGAATGCGAGCGTATGTGGCCTGGATCATGTCGAAATTGAAAAGCATAGTTACCTCATGTAATTTTTCGAGCGTAAAGATAGAAATTTTAGTTTTTTTTTGAGAAAAAATCCTGCGGGCAATTGCCCACAGGACTTACTCCATATAAATAGCGTTGTTAGAGAAAGAAGGGACTTTCTAATCTTTTTAATAGTGAATCGATCGTGTTCCATGTCCAAGGATGAATTTCGTCAGATCTTTTGGCATGGTTAGGTTTTTTGCATTCCTTACATCGTCTTCCTTGCAATAGAAAATACGGTATGTTCTCTTCTTGAGCAATGGTCAGTTCCGCAGCCACTCCAGATGCCGTGTCTGTATGTTCTCCACAAAGAACAATGACAACATCGCAGTTTTTTATTCTTTGGCGGGCTTCTTCTCTCCATTTGCTGTCGATGGGAGCTTTTATAGATTCGTCTCGTATCTCATAAGAACAAAATGATTGCCTTGTTTGTGCAACAAGGTTTTCTTTGATATCCTTATCGTTATCGTAGTCAAAACTGATAAAAACTTTTTTGTTGAACATGGCAGTCTCCTTATATTCTGTCATTTTTAGCCAAGTGCAAATAGTATTTACCTAATGGTGTCAATCCGCAACTTTTAGAATTCATTGCCGCGAAATACATGTGTTTTGCGTTGATTGGCAGGACCAATCCGATGGAAACCATCTTTTGCAAAAACTGAAGTTTCTCGACATTCTCTTTCTTGGCGTATGGTTCCTTTAATTGGGGATTTTTTCCCGGTGAATTAGTAAATTCAAAAGATGGGTCTAAAGAAAATTTGTCTTCTGGATTTGTAAAGAAATCTTTTAACCGTTTCAGTTCGGTGCATGAAACGGGTGGGTTTACCTTTCTTAAGCAAATAAATTCTCGAACATTTGTTTTGAAAATAGGACGCTGGTCCCATGCGCTTAAGGCTTTGTCTACATAAGCATATATTGCACCTGGAGATATGTTTCCAAGTAAATCGGCGGCTTCTCCACTCAATGCGTTCACTAGTAAATTTGTGAAAACGCCACTTCCGTCACATTCTAAAGAACATTCGTTTTTTTCACAGGCGGATAAAAACGTTACTCCAGAATCAAGCGCGGCTTTGTCGGATAAAAGAGGCATGTTTCCGGCGCCACCAGAAAAACAGCTGTCAAGAATGACAATCTTGTTGTGGCATTTTGATTTTGAGATAATTTCCGTGATATCGGACAATTTTATGCCAGGACTATTTTGAGTGCCGTCTGGTGTGCAAATGTATTCACCAAGAGTGTCGTTTTTTAAGCCGTGCCCTGAAAAGTAAAATAATGCTATTTCGCTTTCTCCAGAAAAAAGTTGCTGTAGCATGTCCATCAGGTTGTCTTTTGTGAGGTCTTCGGTTTCCAATCGGACATCAAAATTTTTGCTACCATCCTCGTTTGTTTTTAAAAGAGAGGCTATTTTTGTTGCGTCGTTAACGCAACCTTGTAGTGGACTAAAAGGGTAGTCGTCTATGCCGACAACTAAAGCTTTTCTGCTCATTGACACTCCTTTTTTTGAGGGAAACCGTAATTTTATGGATTAGCGGTATTGTTAATAATTGACATCGATAAAGCAAAACACTAGAGCAAAAAATATGCCAAAGAAAAATGCTCGAAATAATGCTGAATTGAAGACTAAACAATGAACAAACTTGTTTTAGTTTGAAAAGAACGAATAAGTTGTTTCATTTTAAAACGGATGTATATTTGGGTAATATAGTTTAATTGTAATTTGAAAAATGTATTTTCTATAAAAGTAGGTATGGAGTTTTTATGCCCCAAAAGGTTCTTTTTAAGCTACTGAATTGGTTGCTTTGTGCCGCAACTTTTGCTTGCGTTGCCTGTGACAGTAATTCTTCGATTCCTTTCAGCGATGAAAGCATTTACGATGCCGAGAAAAATACATTGACTGATCTCCGCGATGGGCAAGTTTACCGCACCACGACAATCGCTCCCGAAGGAACGGGCTATTTCAAAGTATGGATGGCGCAAAATCTGAATTATCGCTATAATCTGAAGTCTGTCAATGGTGGCCTCGCCGATACGTCAAGTTTTTGCGTCTATAACGACCCGGAGAAATGCAAGACGTTGGGGAGGCTTTATACATGGCCTGCCGCTATGGACAGTGCCGCTTTGTTCAGTACGGACGCGCAAGGCTGCGGTTATACGAGGGACTGCAAGGCAAACGAGGTCGTTCGCGGTGTATGTCCCAAAGGTTGGCACCTCCCTAGCTTGGAAGAATTCGAAGCTTTGCTAAAAGCGGTGGGCGGCAGTTCTATTGCTGCGTTAAAGCTGAAAGCTACTAGCGGTTGGACGGAAAATGGCAACGGTGCGGATGCTTTCGGATTTGCGGCGTTGCCGGCTGGATTCAGGGATGCCGATGGGCATTTCGGTTTTCAGGATAGCTGTGCGTATTTTTGGAGCACGACTGAAGTCTATTTCGCCAATTCGTACTTTATGGACATGTATTTCCGCAACAACTCTGCAGATATCCCTGGCGATAACAAGGATATTGCATTTTCTGTCCGCTGTGTGAAAAATTAAAGTTTTTTTGTTTGTGAAAACCGCTATTTTATGGGGCGGTTTGTTGTAAATCTCCACCGCACGGGTATTGCTTGAGCCACTCTTTGATTTGCTCCTGGGTGTGCTTTTCGGAACAGAGCTCGCGATACACTTTGGGGGCGAGTTCTTCTGGATCAAAGCCAAAGTTAAAAAGCGCCCAAAATCCTGTGCCAAAACCGGCTCCTATCGCAAGGCTTGCTGCGGCATTCCCTGTAATCAAGCCCGATAGAAGTGTTCCGAGTACACCTTCCAAAATGGCAGAACCCAAAAGGTTTTTGCGTTCCATCTCTTGGCAATAGTCAATCGAATCGGCGGATACTTGGTACAACATTTTGCCGTAGTCTTGCTTGAGCCAAACGGTATTGTTTTTTTCGTTATAACAAATTCCTTTGGTGGTGCTGGCTGTAACGTTTTTAACGGGGTGGTATATGGTTGAAATCGTTTGAGAGCTGTCGCTGAAACGGAACCAGCGTCGTTTTATCGTATGTAGCGTATCTGTTGTGGTGATCGTGCTTGAATTTGTTAGCGAACTAGTCGTTTTTGAATCGATTTTTTGTGTATCTGTAAGCGTTGCTTTCTGAGTGCTGTCAATAGAAGCTGTTTTCATGTTTTTCATTTTTTCGAGATTCTTTGCAGCTGCTTTCCTTATTTCGTCATTTCCGCCGAATGAAAATGGCGAGGAAAATCCCCAAAAGTCTATCGTTATTGCAAAACGATTACGCTTTTCATCGAGGTCTCTGCCATAACGGAGCTCAAACGACATTTTGCAATTTTCTCCAACAGCGCCGGTTATAAAAAGGCCGCCGCCAACTTCTGTATAAAATTTAGGCTCAGGATTCGGAATCCATATTTGTCTAAATCTACCGCCGTTGTCGATTTCACGACCATTCCTTGACAAATGTTGCGTAAAACCTAATTTCCATTTGTCGTTGATCGGAATCTGCTCGATAAGCATTCCTCCGCCGGAATAGCGGGTGAAAAATGTGCTGGAATCATGCATTGGAGCGTACAAAATTGCAAATGCGTTGCCCCATCCTGTGATGCCGAAATACGGGGAGGCAAAACCAGCTTGCACGATTGGAGTGAGTGATTGCAGTCCGTATCCGAAAGTGAAGTAATCGCCGCTGATAAATCTTTCGAAAGAGGCGTCGCCCCACCATTCCGTGTTGTGACCGTCTTCGTCGCGAACGCCATTTTTAAGTTGCCCTGCATAATATGAAAAACTGACGTTGTTGATGACATCGTTTCTTCCATAGCTGTCCATAAAAGCGGCTGCTGGAGGCGGGCGCGTGATAGAACTGCAACTAGCAAGGAATATCGCCAATGCGATTGCAAAAAAAGAACGTATCCAATGATTTAAGATAATTTTCATAGAAGTAAACTAAACGAAAAGGACCAGTAAATGACGGGATTTGTTTCTGTATGAAGTCCCATTTCGTATGATATTATAGAGAAAAAATGTTGTTTTTGGTTCGCTTCTTTCAGTAAAGGCAAATTTGAATAAGAGGCTACATCAAAACCGTAATAACATATCCATTTGTGTAATTTATAACCATATGAAAATCTAGTTGCTGGATATCCGTTAAGATTTTCGCCGGCATTGATGATGTGCAATTGACGTAATCCGGCGTGAGCGCCAAAGGCTAGACCATGGTTATTCATGAAAAACATGGTTCCGCCACCCAAATTGAGTGAACCGGAGAAGTTGTTTGTGCTGGCCCCTGCATCAAAATGGTAAGTGTAGTTGACGTTATAATCTTTTCTTTCTCTGTTATAGCCGAAGTAATGACCGAAAGACAGATCATATGCGGCACCAACGTATATTGGTCCGAGCCATTGCACGATGATGGGGGAGATTCCAATTTCTAACGGGATGGAGTAATGCGTGGTCAGGAACATCCCTCCGCCAAAGGTGTGACCGTACCAGTTTTCTGCACCTTCGGTGTTTTCTGTTTTGGGCCAAGTGATGTTGTATAAGTTGATGTCAAGGCGGGCGTTGAATCCGCTGATTTTATCTTCACCGTATTCGCGTTCGCTTCGGCAAAAATCGGAATGCATCGCTTTTGGGGTGGATGGATCACATGCTCCAAGCGAGTTTCCTATGGTAAACAGGTATCTTACTCCAGGTGCGATTTGCTTAGCTGCCATAGCAGGGGGCACTATGCTGGGGGCTAAAACGACATCGTCTTCAGCCCATGTGATCGCACATGCAAAAATGATGAATAAAAGAATGATTTTACGCATAATGTTTTTCAGCTAAAGTCTAGAAAAATAAATAGCATAAAAAACTCACCAATGGATTTTGGTGAGCTTTATAAGTAATGCGTGAGCGATGCGCTCCTGAAATGCGCGGATTTTTACTTGCCGGCGATTTCTTTGGCTTTAGCTTCGATTTCGGCGATAGCCTTTGCGCGGCCTTCGGCGGTATCTGCATTTGCGAGTACGATGTTCACGAATACGGAACCCGCGACCACGGCGTACACATGCTTCGAAAGCACCTTGGATTGTTCTCCGTTGCGGATACCGAAACCGCCGAGAACCTTGGCGCCGTGCTTACCGACCGTGTCGATAAAGTCAAGCGTTGCCTGGTCAATGGTTGTTTCGCTGCCGGTGGTACCTGCGCGGAGTGCGGCGTAGATGTACTTGAAACCGGCAGAAGCCATCGTTTCGAGGCGTTCCTTGGTCATGCTCGGAGCGGCAACCGGGATGTTTTCGAGACCGTGTTTTTTGCAGGCTTCGGTGAGGCCTTCGTCGTGGTCGAACGGAAGGTCCGGAATGATGCAAGCAGAAACGCCTGCGTCCTTGCACATCTTGACGAAGTTTTCGACGCCCGGCGTAAAGGCGAGCGAGCCGTAAGTCATGATGTAAATCGGCGTTTCAGGGTGACGTTCATGAATCTGCTTCACGATGGCGAGGCCCTGCTTGGTGGAATAGCCCTTTTCGAGAGCGATGGTGGAGGCGGTCTGGATAGCCGGACCGTCTGCGCTCGGGTCGCTAAAGGCAAGCTGGATTTCAAGAATGTTGGCGCCACCCTTCACAAGAGCGTCGGCGATGGCGATGGAGGTTTCTGCGTCCGGGAAACCCGCAATAAGATGAGACATGAGGTTCATAATAAATTCTCGCGGCTTTGCCGCTGTTGAAAGGTTTTTAGTAGGAGGTAGGAAGTTAGAAGTAGGAAGTGGAATTCGGAACATCACTGTCTACCGTCTACTTCCTACTGTCTACTATTTATTCATTATCTCCGCGTCGTGGATGTCTTCGTTGTTTTCGAGGCGCTTGAGTTCGGCCTTTAGGAATTCCTTCCATTTTTCGGGGCGGAACACCGGGCTCGTGATAAAGATGTCCTTGTCGCCGCGGCCACTCATGTTGATGACGAGTGCCTTGTCCTTCGGCAATTCCTTCGCGATCTTCATCGCGGCAGCGCCGGCGTGAGCGCTTTCGAGAGCGAACAAAATGCCTTCGTTACGTGCAAAGAACTTGACGGCTTCAAGGGCTTCCTTGTCGAGAATAGCCGTGAATTCCACGCGGCCAGATTCACCGAGCGCGGCGAGCTGCGGGCCAATGCCCATGTAGTCGAGACCTGCCGAAATGGAGCGTGTCGGCATAGATTGACCATCTTCGTCAATGAGGAAGCGGCTCTTGTAACCCTGCACAATGCCTTCGCGGCTTGCGTTACCGGTCATGCGGGCTGCGTTTTCGCCGACGTTCGGACCAATGCCACCAGCCTCTGCACCGATAAGGCGTACATTCTTGTCTTCGATAAACGGCGTGAACACGCCGATGGAGTTGCTTCCGCCACCCACGCAAGCGACAACGGCAGCAATGTCGATGTTGCGTTCGGCGGCCTGGCGCTTGACTTCTTCACCGATAATGGACTGGAACGTACGAACGATATCCGGGAACGGGGCAGGGCCGAGTGCGGAACCGAGCACATAGTGCGTGTTTTTGAAATTCGTTGCCCAATCGCGCATAGCTTCGTTCACGGCATCCTTCAGGGTGCGGCTGCCGCTTGTGACCGGCACGACCTTTGCACCGTACATTTCCATCGTTGCTACGTTCGGCTGCTGGCGGCGAACGTCAACTTCGCCCATGTACACGACGCATTCGAGGCCGAGCTTGGCGCAAGCGGCTGCGGTGGCAAGGCCGTGCTGACCGGCACCCGTTTCGGCGATGATGCGGGTCTTGCCCATCTTCTTCGCCAAAAGGCACTGACCGATAGCGTTGTTGATCTTGTGGGCACCCGTGTTGGCGAGACCTTCCAGCTTGATGTAAATCTGTGCACCGCCCAGAAGTTCAGTCGCCGTCGGGGCAAAGTACAGCGGAGTTTCGCGGCCAATGTAGTCGCGTTGGATGATGCGGAGTTCTTCGAGAAATTCCGGATCGTGGATGTACTTGTTGAAGGCCGCTTCGAGGTCATCGAGCGGGCGGCGGATGATTTCGGCAACGTACTTGCCGCCGAACTTGTCAAAGAAACCGTTGTTAGAAGTTGTAGAGGTCATTGTTGTTCTGTCATCCTGAGCGATGGGCGGAGCCCGAAGTCGAAGGATCTAGTTAAGGGTTAAAGTCTCTTGCTTGTTGAAGAACTTTCGCTGTGCCCCAGAAACCAAAAAAATCGGCTTCCGGAGAGTCCCGAAAGCCTTTTACAAACACTTGATGAAATCAGCAAACCGGACTCTATTTCTTAGAGCCCCACCACCAACGGTTGAAACGGATTACTGCGTTCATCTTCATGTCGTAAAATTTAGGAAGCCACAGCAAATTTGGCAAGGGAATTATGCAAAAAAACTGGTAAGTTTCAGAAACGGCCTTTTCTATTGTCTTATAAAATTGAAAAAACAAAAATTTTTGTACAAACTTGTTTTTTGTTGGCCTGATTTGTAGTTTATCGATATCTTAAAAATAAGGAGTATATTATGAAAAAACTTTTGCTCGGCCTTCCGCTCGTTTTTGGAATGGCTCTTTTTACGGCCTGTGGTGATGATTCTGGCACCTCCGCTGGCAATTCTTCCACTCCGGGCGGCGGCGATGGCTTGCCTGCAGCAGGATGTAACTTCGCCAAGACGGATAATGTATGGAAATACCAGTATTCTTCGTGGGGATACGTTGATGAATACACTTGGGTCGATGAAACGACTGTGGAATACAAATCCTATGCCAAGAATTACCACATGGACAAAGACGATAAGACTTTGACGGGGCAAAATAGAGACGAACTTTACGAAGAAATTAAGGCTCAATGCCTGAGACTGCAGGATATGTAAACGATATTTCTTTGAAAACCACCAAATGGGCTTTCGGTGAAAACCGAGAGCTTTTTCTATGGAATTTCAAAAGAAGGAGAAAAAAAAGAAGCTTCCGGTACGTTCCGGAAGCCATTTTACTAAACACTTGATGAAACCAGCAGATCCGTTCCGTTTTACGGGAACCCCTCCCGCAAGCGGTCTGAGTGGATTACCGATTTCACCTTTACGTATATCAATATACACTGTAAGTCGTTGATAGTCAATAGATTATCAAATTATTTTTGTAATAAGATTTTAACATTTACGGCGCGATTTGGCGGATTTTGAGGGGGCTGTACTGCTTTTTTGAGATTATATTGGAAAAATATTGATGATGGAGGCTTGCTATGACTGAAAAATTATGGAAGACTTGCCAAAAATGTGGCTGTGAAAAAAATGAGGATGCCGAAAAGCTTTGTGATTCGTGCAAACAAAAAAGGCGTGAATATTGGAGTGATATCAAGAAAATCGCAGGCGTCGCTGCCGCGGCATTCCTAACGATAATCGTTGGACGAAAATTTAAGAAGTAGGACCATTTTGCCGGAGTCGGCAAAATGGTCGCTAATATTTGGGTTGTAAAAACAAAAGCTCCGCATCAATGTGCGGAGCATTTTGCAATTTAGTGGCGTTTGCGTTAGCGCAGTTTCGCGAACAATGAACGCATCTTGTCGTGATTCTTGATGCCGGGAGCGTCTTCGATGCCACTGGAAACGTCAATGAGTTCGGGGTTGAGCTTGCCTACGAGTTCAGAGACGTTTTCGGGATTGATGCCGCCAGCAAGCCACAGCGGAATGTCGCCGGCTTTTTCGCGGAGCAAACTTTCGGGGATTTGCTTGCCTGTGCCGCCGGGGATTCCTTCGACTTTTGCGTCTAGCAAAATGCGGGGCTCGCCGTTTTTGCGGAGCGCTTCGACTTTGTCGAAGTCGGATGCTTCGCCGACGCGGACTGCACAGTAATGTGTTGGCGGTTGCGTTGGTTCGGTGGCAGGCTTGTTTGCACTTTGAACTGTATTGCTTTGCGGCGCAATCCCGTGGAACTGTACGGCGTCGAGCACGCCTTCGCGGGCAAGCTTGATTGCTGTTTGACCTTCGACGGAATTTGGGTCGGTGATGACACCCACAAGGAGCGGAGATCCTTCGACGCGCTGCGCTTGCTCAGGATTACTCGCTACGTCATTGCGAGCGGAGCGAAGCAATCTATGGAATTTGCGCACGAATTCTTCGGTCGTGAGTCTCTTGGTGGTGCTGAACACGAATCCGAGCAAATCGGCACCGAGTTCTGCGGCGAGGAGACCGTCTTCTTCGCGGGTGATGCCGCAGATTTTGACGAGCGGGCCATGTGCATTTTTCGATGGGACTGCGCGCGTCTCGTTATGAGCACACTTGCGTTCGGCGTATTCCTTCCAGAATTTGCCTTGGGCGTTTTCGCGGCTGCCTTCGAACGATCCTACAACTTCTTTAGCGAGAGGCGGATTCTTGGCGACGGCTTCGCCGACGAGAATGCCGGTAAATCCGAGATTGCGTGCGTAAGCAGCGTCGGCGCCACTGTGAATGCCCGATTCAAAAACAGCTTTTGCCGGGAGCTTGTGGCGGATCGATGCCGGCACGAGCGGATCGGTGTGGAACGTGGCGAGATCGCGTGAATTGACTCCAGCGACAATCGTTTTTGCCGCTGCATCACCGAGCGCTTCTGTTACGAGCTTGAGCTTACGCAAGTCGTCTGTTTCGCGAACTTCCACGAATGCCTGCATGTCAAAACTCTGGGCACGCTTTGCCATTTTCACGAGCTGTTCGTCGTCCAAAATTCTTGCAATCAAGAGCACTGCATCGGCACCACAGCGGTAAGCAATATCAATTTCGTCTTCGAATAAAAGAAAATCTTTGCGAAGGACCGCGCAAGCGTGCAAACCTTGCTTGGCGCGTTCTTCCATGGCGTCGGCAACAGCAATCAAATCGCGGAGCGAACCCTTGAAGTAGTTCATCTCGGTCAGCACCGAAATCGCCTGAGCGTGAGCCTCTGCATATGTTGTCGCAAGTCCAACCGGGTTCAAGTTAGGGGCGATGTCGCCTTTTGATGGCGAAGCCCTCTTGACCTCCAGGATGGCACCGGGCGTTCCCAAAAATTCCACATGACCACGACGGCGTGTGGCAGGAATCTCGATGCCAAAATTCAGTCCAAGTCTTTCGATGTCTTCGCGGCGTTTCCGCACAATTTTTTGCAAAATGTCTTCGCTCATAAATCCTCTTCGACCAACTTTAGAAAAATTATTTCTTTTCGTAAATTTGATCGAATATTCCACCGTCTGCAAAGTGCTTGCTTTGTGTTTTTTCCCATCCGCCAAAGTGTTCAATGGTAATCAAGTTTATGTTTTGATCGAATTCTTTGGACTGGTCGAAAATGGCCTTGTTTGATGGTCTGTAATGATGCTTTGCTGCAATTTGCTGGCCTTCGTCGGAATAAAGATAATTCAGGTATTCGGTGGCAAGTTCGCGTGTCCCACGCTTTTTGACTATTTTATCTACAATGGCAACGGGAGGTTCTGCCAAAATACTTATGCTTGGCATGATGATTTCGTAATCATTGGGATAACCTTTAATTGCAAGGAACGCTTCGTTTTCCCAAGAAAGCAATACGTCTCCCTGGTGTTCTTCAATAAATTTGTTTGTAGATCCGCGTGCGCCTGTCGACAAGTCTTGCACATTCTTGTAAAGCTTCTTGATAAATTCCGTGATTTTTGATTCGTCACCATTGTAAAGTTTTTCGGCATAAGCCCATGCAGCAAGATAGTTCCAACGTGCACCACCAGAGGTCTTTGGATTAGGGGTGATAATTCCAATGCTGTCTTTTATGAGGTCGTTCCAATCCTTGATTTTCTTGGGATTCCCTTTGCGGACGAGGAATACAATGGTCGATGTGTATGGGGCGCTGTTGTGCGGAAATTCTTTGATCCATCCTTTGTCGATGAGGCCCGCGTCTCGAACGATGTTGATATCGCTTTCCAGGGCTAGTGTTACCACGTCGGCTTCAAGTCCGTTGACAATTTCGAGAGCTTGCTTGCCGGAGCCTCCATGGAATTGCAAAATTTTAACATCTTTGCCCGTTTTCTTTTTCCAATATTGCATGAACACATGATTGTAGTTGGAATAAAGCTCTCGTGTCGGATCGTAGGAAACGTTGATGAGTGTGTTTTCTTCGTTTTTCTGTTCTTGAGAGCAACCGAAAAAGCAAAGCGTTCCTGCTAGTAAAAAAGCAGTCGCGAGAGTCGTTTTGATGAATTTCCCCTTCATGTTAAATTTGCTCCTTTTTATTAAACGATAATCGCGTAATGGATGGATTTCTTCTATTTGAATGATAGTATTTTTTGCTCTTGATGTATTCTGTAATTGACTATCTTAAAATAATTTGTTACTTTTTTTCTAACCTTATTTGGAGAATTATTATGAAAAAAAGAATGGGCCTATATGACATTTGGGTACCTAAATTTCTCGTAACCTTTTGATTTATAAGGC
>CAMJNF010000083.1 GCA_946407235.1 uncultured Fibrobacter sp.
ATTATGGGTAAAACTTTAAGGTATTTCATAAATTTGTTAAAAACAATGTACAAAAAATTCCATTTATATGGTATTCTGAGTTTATTTCTGTTGTAAATTATTGCAATATTAGTTTGAGTGATAGAACTTATTTCTTGTCAAGTTTTATATTTTATGCAAGATTACACTTTAGAAGGAGTTTTATGCTCAAAAAAGCTTTTTTGATTTCTGCTACGACAGCTCTTGTTTTTTCGGCTTGTGGCTCTGATAATTCCGCCTCGCCTTCGGGTTCTCAGGTACTTAGCTGTTCTGCCAACGCGATATCGGATGATACGTTTATTCTTGAGATTGTGACCGAAAACGTTACAATGACTACAACAACGACTATTTCTGGTAATTTAGCGAATATCGAATACGACATCTCTTATGATCCTGAAGTGTCTGCAGCATACGTTCAACAGAAATGCGAAGAAAACAAGCAAGAAGCCCAAGAAAAAAATGCCCAGATTATTTGCAGTGATCATTCTATAAATATTAAAGAAGTTGAACCAACCGATATCAGTTTTGAAGATGCTTTGAAGAGCGCAGAAAATTCTTGCAGGCAGATGATTCATTAAGAGGTCTTATGCGTAAAGATTTTGGAAAAAAAGCAATTATTACTCCCCTACCCGTTCTTATCATCGCGACTTACAACGAAGATGGCACTCCTAATGCCATGAATGCGGCTTGGGGTGGCCAGCGCGAAGAAGACGAAATTTCGATTTGTTTGGGTACAGACCACAAGACGACAGAAAATATCAAGGCCCGCAAGGCATTTACGGTAAGTTTTGGCACACGCAAAACAGCAACGATTTCGGACTTTTTCGGCGTAGTGAGCGGCAAGAAAATGCCCAATAAGGTCGAAAAAGCCGGTGTACACGTAATCAAGAGCGCTCATGTCGATGCTCCGATGTTCGAGGAATTTCCGCTGACGCTTGAATGCGAACTCAAGGAATGCAGCCCTGATTTTGACGGAAGTACCTACATTGTGGGCAAAGTCGTAAACACTAGCGCTGATGAAAACGTTCTTGGCGATGACGGCAAGGTGGATCTTGGGAAGGTCGAGCCGATTTCTTATGACTCTGCGGCGCATGCCTATCGCATTGTTGGCGAAAAGGTTGGCAAAGCGTTTAGCGATGGCCTCAAAATCGCAAAAGCATAATCAGATTTCAAAAAAGGAGATTTTATGAATAAAAAAATTTTATCGATGTCAGCGGCCGCGTCTTTACTATTTTGGGCCTGTACAACAGACAATTCAACAGCCCCATTCCCTACTCCCATTGCAGAATCCTCTTCAAGCCAAGGACTCTCTAGCGCAGAAATTCTTCAAGGAAACAGCTCTTCATCCAAAATTAATGAAGTTAGTTCTTCGACCATTGAAAGCGGAGACGCAAATCAATTTGCAGGCATTGGATGTTCTGTCCAAAAAGTTTCGGACAATACAGTCATTTTAGATTTTACCAACGCTCTCTCGGAAAGCATAAAAATGAAGATGACCCTCATTGGGAACGATGTCGAAATGGAGAGCATTACCACCTATCCCGCATCTACGCCAAAATCCGTAGTTGACGAAATGTGCGAAGAAAGCAAGGTCGGTGCGAAAACTTTAAATGCAACCGTAGCTTGTGAAGGTAATACTATTTCTGTCAAGTATAAAGATTCTGCAAATGGTCAAAAAATAGATGATGTTGTCGAATCAAGTAATAGACTCTGCGAAATGATGAAATTGACCGCGGACATGATGTCTTCCAGTTCTATGCAGGTTTCGTCAAGTTCCGCAATCGCACTCCCCCAAAGTTCTAGTTCTGCATCGACCCCTTCAAATACAGAAAAAGGCAAGGCTACATGCGTGATTTCAAAAGACACGGATGAAGCCTTTAACATGACTATTGTTGCTCCTGATTCCGTCAAAATGACTGTTGATGCAACGTACAAAAACAAAGTGTTCACATTGTCGGCTATTGCTGAATTTGACCCCAAAGTTCCGCAAAGTATCATTGACCAGGAATGCGCTAAAACGAAGGCAGAAGCAGCCGAAGATTACGATGGAGCTGTTGTGACTTGTAATGGAAATGTGATTACAGAAAATTTTTCTGCCATGTCTACGACAAACGTAGTCCCGTTACTCGCTCCAACGCTTGTTATGGAATGCGAAAAAATTCAGGAAACGGGTGTAATTCCTGAAGATGATGAAGATTTTTAACAGTTGAATTTGCAAAAAAAAGTCGCGCTATCCAGAAGGATGGCGCGACTTTTTAATTTTGCGGAGCAAAGCGCGAGTTTGGCGAGCGCGCTTTTGCTATTTAAATTGCTTAGCCAAGGTCCTTGATGACCATGATTCCACTGCGTTCTATTTTCGGATACTGGCGCATACCTTCCCCACCCTTGCCTTTATCGAGAATATCGAGCAAAGTGCCGTTGGTCGAGTAGAGGTGCAATTCCCACGGACCATTCGGGGCGTTGAAGTAGCCGGAGTTCTTTTGCACGTTGCGCTGGAAGGTCCTGTTGAGGCGGTCTGCGACACTGCGGGCATGAACTAGCGAAACATCGGCGAGATTCCAGGATATTGGTACACCGCCCATGTCGAATATCAGTACGGCATCCAAGTCGGTTTCTTCTTTCATGGTGAATTTCCAGCTGAAGTTCTGCCAGCTTGTGCTCAAGTCCAGAATACGACCGTTTGCGTACGGAGTGTAATTTTCGCAGTCCTTCTTGATGTTCACGTTGAGCGTGCGCGGTTTGTCAGCCTTGGCACGCATGCTGAAAATGTACGTGACACCTTTGTGGAGCGCGAAATGTTGCTTGAACTGGAGATTCCAGGAATCCTTGCCGCTTTTCTTGATGTCGAAATGAACGACTCCGTCCTTGACTGTAACATCGCCCTTGCCTCCCCAGAAGTCGGTAGTCCAACCGCTGAGAGGATCTTCGGCGCTAAAGTCGCCATTTTCAATGATGTTCGTGCCGGTTCCCTGAGAGCCAGTCGTAAAGTCCTTGTTCTGGATGAAATTCGGAATGATACTTGTGTTCTGGATTCCGAGCGAGCTATCGATTGCAATTTCTTTACCCCAGCCGACAAGCGTGTTGTAGGAGCCATGAACGGTCATATCCATTTCAGGACTGTCGAAATTACCCGGTCCCCAGCTCCAAGCGAGCCAGCCAATGCCCAAGCGTTCGCATTCCGACATGATAAACTTGTACGGGATTTCTCTTACGCCGCCAGCAGCAACCGGAGCAAATTCGCCGACAATCAGCGGAATTTTACGCTTGAGGGATTCTTCAAGCGTTCCCTTGATACGGTCCTTGACAGTTTCGTAGCCGGTAGCAACCGGATTGTGGCGCTCGGTCGGCCACCACATGTGTATCGAGAAAATCAGATTATGTTCAGGATCCGCCTGCAAAAGCTTCGGGCCAACGTTCAACAAGTTTTTCTCGTTTTGGCCCCATTCATCGGCATCGATCATGATTGGCACTCGAACACCCGAAGCGCGGAGCTTTGTCACGATGATGTTATACGCGTTGAAGAATTCATCGGGATTCTGAGCTTTATCACCCGGTTCATTTCCGATGTTCAAAATCAAGTATTCCTGATGATTGTAAATCATCTGGAGCGCTTCTTCGCGGAGCCAGAATTCAAGAGCATCACTCAAGCGATCCCAGTTACCCGTCGTATCGTGAATTTCAGGAATAGGAATCATGCCATTTGCAATGCAGAGCGAAATGATATTATCAAGATCACTGATGCGGCCACGTGTGTTCCAAACAATTCTTACGCAGTTTGCGCCAGTCTTTGCAATTTCAGGAATCGTCTTACCTTCGCGATCGGTCCAAATAAACATGTGGTTCACACCACGGAGAACAACCTTTTCGTTGTCCTTACTATACAGAAAAGAATCTTGAACGAAAAAGCCCGGTTTAACAGAAGAGCCGTTCATATCTTTTATTTTCTCCATAAATTCATTAATCCAATATAAATATATAACTAAATGTTTTTTTAGTGCTAAACTTTTTTCGCATATATAAAAAATTCAGTGCTTGATTCTGTATGGTATAAGCAATTTTTATGCCATTACAGGCCTAATTGGATTGTTTAAGCATCAACGATGCAACGGCATTGGACTTTGCGATTGTGGACGGGAGCTGCAGCCTCGAATCTCCCCTATTTCCAAGGGTTTGGCTCGGTAGAGAACGCTCTGGGAGATGTTTCCAGTAGCGAACAGGCAAACAACGCCGAAGGAGGCGCGGATTGATTCGCTCCTTAATGGCCATGGTGTCGTAGTAAGACTTCCACATACGTGTGAATTCGTCTGGAGGCGCGTGCGCCGAAATGTAACTTGGATCAGGTACTGTTACAAAATGTGTTTTGTAGTTCTCGTAGTACACGCCGAAGCCACGCTTAACATCGATTATCGCCCATGTGCCGTTGGGATAGCGGCAACGGAAATGCCCGATTATCATTTCGAGAATATCGTACTTCGGCTCGATTTCGGCAACATACATTCCGTCGGGAGCCTTGTTGAAACGCACCATTCCGTACATGTTGTCCATCTCGCGACGCACAGAACGCGCAATTGTGATAAGCGGAATCATTTCGAGACTCGATGGATTCTTGCCATAATTCGGGTCAAGTCCGGCAAAAAGTTTGCGCAAGTAAGCGAGAATGTTCATTTCAATTCCTGCATCTTCGGAACGGAAACATGTTTCGAGCAAGTTCAGAACGTCTTTGCTGGCGGCGTTTGTTATGGCGCGCTTGAGACGTCGTGCGGATTCATCGGATGTTTCGATGTGAAACGGCTGTGCAAAAAGATCGGACGATACTTCGTGTTCAGCCTCATAAGGGCGTTCGGCTACAAAGCTTGTGACATCGAGATGCTGGCGGTAAATCTCGAAGACTGCGCTCAAGAATCCGTCGAAAGTGGAATCGTAATGAATGGCGAGGGACATGGGATTTAATTAGGAATGCGGAATTAGGAAGTAGGAATTAGAACTTAGAGCTTAGAACTTAGAAGTTGTTGGAAGTAGACTGTAGGCAGTAGGCAGTAGGAAGTAGGAAGTTAGCAGAACTTAGAGCTTAGAAGTTATTAGTTGTTTGCGATTGACAAAGTTGGGGTTGATGGTGCGATTCTTGTGATTGGCAACGCGCTTGTGGGTTGTGCTATTCTTGGTAGTGGCATCGCCGTTTGTGTGTTGTTTGCGGGTGCGGGGAGTGCCACGGGCATCGAATCGAACAAATCCAGTTGATCGGATTTGGGCTTGCCTGCAATGAGCAACGGGCGAATCATTTCCGGATACAGCCTGTGTAGCTCGCGTGGAACTTCATTGTTGTAAATGAAGTATTTCGCGCGTTTAAGGACCACTCCCATTTTCTTTAAATGTTCAAGCCTGATTTTTGAATAACGCCTGCCGCTTACAATGAGTTGTGCAGACCTCACTCCGATTCCAGGCACACGCAAAATCATCTCGTAATCGGCGGTTTGCAAATCAACTGGGAAGCATTCCGGATGGCGAAGCGCCCACATGACTTTCGGATCCAAATCTGGATCGAGAAACGGATTCTTTTCATCGAGAATCTCGTTGTACTCGAACTTGTAAAAGCGCATAAGCCAGTCCGCCTGATATAAGCGATGTTCGCGTAAAAGCGGCGGCTTTGTCGTGATGACAGGCAAGCGTTTGTCAGCGTTAATAGGCACATAGCCCGAAAAATAAACACGCTTCATTTGCTGCTGTTTGTAAAAGCCTGCCGAGAGCGTGAGAATCTGGAAATCAGTCTCCCCCGATGCCCCTACAATCATTTGCGTGCTTTGGCCTGCAGGTAAAAACTTCGGTGAATACTTGGATTTGTCCGTCTTGTATTCAAGCTTGCGTTCTGCCAAAAAGTTCATCGGACGGTAAATGGAGGCAAAATTCTTTTCGGGTGCAAGATATTGCAATTGCTTGTCGGAAGGAATTTCAATATTTACGCTACTGCGGTCTGCATAAAGTCCAGCCTCAAACAAAAGCCTGGAACTTGCTCCGGGAATAGCCTTCAAATGGATGTAACCGCCAAAATGGTGCACAAGCCGAAGCTCCTTGGCAACCTTAATCAAAAGTTCCATCGTGTAATCGGGCGTGCCGATAACCGCCGAACTCAAGAAAAGCCCTTCAATGTAATTGCGGCGATAAAATTCCAGCGTCAGGTTGATCAATTCCTTGGGCGTAAAAGTCGCTCGCGGAACATCGTTGCTCCGTCGGTTGACACAATAAGCGCAATCGTATTTGCACGCATTGCTGAACAGCACTTTCAGCAGCGAAATGCAGCGACCATCGGCACTCCACGTGTGGCAAATGCCAGAACTGTGCCCGCACCCCATCCCGCCTTTAGGCGAATTGCGCTTGGAGCCGCTCGACGAACACGAAACATCGTATTTTGCGGCATCGCCCAGAATGTTCAGCTTTTCGCGTAAATCCATGTTGTTGCCTTTTCACGATTGCGAAAACAGAAATGCCGCGTTTTTACGACACACTTGTTTACTTGCCTTTTTGTTCACTAAATATAATAACAACTGCACAAAAAAGCAAATGTAAAATACGAAAAAATTTGGTTTTTAAAGATAATTCAGAAAAATGTTAATAAAAATATTCGTTAAGTTAACCCTTCTATAAGATGATATCTTAAAAGCAAAGACTTTGTATAAAAATTTATCATCGTTAAAAGAAGGAATTATTCAACATGGATATATATCAAAATGGGAAAAAAATTGTTTATGTCAGTCAGGACAACTATTGCCTTGTGGATTCTCCTGATGAAAATACAGTTTTTTATTGCGATAGTGCGACATCGTGCATTATCCTGATTACAACAGGAACTAGTAAAAAAACAGGAAATGAAGCGACTCTTATCAGTCACTTAAGCAGACCAGGTCGATTTAACGCCTACTTTGATTTGGTGAACGAAATTTTTGGCGATAATTTGGTAAAAATTTACGCATCTGGAGCAAACCCTCCTGAAAAATACGTCAAAAAAACAGGAGACGTCGATAAAACGGCATTGAGAAACGCAAGCCAAGTTATTGCCTGGTTATCGTCGAAAGCGCAGACGATCGATCAAGTTAGTTTAAAGCTCGGACAAGGAAATCCTGCTATTTATAACAATAATCTTGATTGCTATTCTATATCTTTTGATTCTTCAAAGACCGCCTTTGTTTCGAATACGCGCGTTTACTTGACAGACGAGCAACGAGACCCGACGGGCGGCTTACAGACTTTATTCTGCATTTACGGAGACCCAAATGTGATTCGCAATCAATATGCCGGTTTTTCCGAGAATGAAATCCAAGCTCTTGTCGCAGCCGCAAAAGATGCAGGACTTGATAATGCAGCAACAATGAGTGACGAGGAAATTTTGGAACACTATTCATCAACGCCGGAATATGAGGTCCCGTGGTTCTGCGATACAATTCGACAGGCCGCTGTATTTGTAAAAACGCACTAACTTTAAAAAGGAGTAATTATGTGTACAATAGGTAATTCTTTTTGCTCGCCTTATGGCGTCAATTCAAATGTCGTATTCAAACAGTGTGATTTAGTGGATAAAACTGAATTTATTCAGCCTCAAGTCAATGTATCGCTAGATAATATCAGGTATGTGGCTTTTACAAGATATAAGGGGGAAACGACACCGGCATGGGCTGGAGTCAATGAATTCGGAGTTAGTTTTGTCGCGGCTGATTCTTATTTGAAAAAAAATAATGATAAACTTATCGAAGCCCCCAAAAATGACGCCAGTGTATTTGATATGTACTTGGATATTATAACGAAATACAAATGCGCTAAAGATGCGGTCCAAAATGCGTGCGATTTTTATCAACATGCGCATTACGCCGAAGAATTAACCGATATACTGTTGATTGCGGATAAGGATGAATCGTACTTCATAGAAACTTTAAACGGTGAAGTTCGTATTGTCAAGCGAACAAATGGTCATTTTGTTTCTACAAACCATTGCCGAATGTTCTATGATGCTGCTCCGTATAGCCAAAACCATAGCACCTATCTTCGTTTACAGCGAGCAGAAAATCTCCTTATGAAACGAGATGACAATACCGGTATCGGTGATTTACTTCGTGATTCTTACTATGGTAAGACGGTATGGTCAATCTGTAGATACGCAAGCGTAAACGATCAAGATGTTAAACCGGTTGCTGGCCCCGATGAAGACATGTTCTATACGCAAGCCTCGGTTATATTTACAGTCATTCCGACAAAAGGCGAACGTCCTCAAGTTATATGCGAATATGTCCTGAACAATAATGCGGCACAAACAGAAGGGACCGTTTGGCTTCCGTTTGATGGCGGAATTTCTAAGCAAGCTTATATTGGGAAAAATGAAAATATTCCATTAATTACGACGATAGCGTAATTCATAATTGCTTTCTTGGAAAAAGGTTTGCCATGAGGCAGGCCTTTTTTGTTGTTGTAAGGGCTTACACTAGTATTTTCTTTCGGGGTATTAACAATTTCTGTGAAAAGGGTAATTTTAGGGCATGGATATGAAAAAAACAATCTTCTCTCTCTCTCTCGCTTTGCTGCTCGGCCCGTCTGTGACCAACGCAGCTGACTTTACAGGAAACTTCTTTGACGCTGATGGTGCCTACTACGGCCCGGACTGCGATAAAGAAAAAAACTATTCCGGCGCTTACTACACCGGTAATTACGAAAGCCCGTTCAAGACCATCTTGGGCAAGACCGACGAAGAAATCCAGAAAAAAATGGATCAGTTGTGGGACCACTACTTTAAGGGCGACAACAACTCCAAGGTCTATTATGACAAGGGCAACGAAGCTTATATTCTCGACGTGAACAACAGAGACGTCCGTTCCGAAGGTATGTCTTACGGTATGATGATTGCCGTGCAGACCAACCACAAGGAAGAATTCGACAAACTTTGGAACTGGGCCAAGAACCACATGTGGCACAAGAGCGGTGGCTGGGATGGCTACTTCGCTTGGCAGCGCAACGAAAGCGGTTCCGGTGGTGACGACAACTGCGCACCGGACGGCGAAATGTATTTTATGATGTCGCTCCTTTTTGCAGCGAACCGTTGGAATGACAGCAAGTACATGGACGATGCCCAGTACATCTTGAAGAAAATGTGGGATAACGGCCAGCACAGCCTTTTCAACCCGCAGCATTACGTGATCACGTTCCAGCCGCAGGGCAACGAAAACAACTTCTCCGACCCGTCTTACGACTTGCCGGCTTACGTTGATCTTTTCGCTCGCTGGTCCACCTCCAATCAGGATAAGTGGTCTAAGGCTGCGAAGGCAACGCGCGATCATTTGTACAAATCTTCTAACACGAAGTCTGGCTTGTTCAGCGATTACAACAACTTCGACGGTACTCCGCACGGCGTAAGCTACAACGGCAATGCCGAAAAGTACATGTACGATGCCATGCGTTGCGCTATGAACTTCGGCATGGACTATTACCTCTTCGGCGCTGATTCTGCACGCCAAGAAGAAATGGCCCGCCGCATCATCGATTTCTTTGAAAAGGATGGCTACAAGCACGCTCGTTTCAACTGGGACGGCTCCAATCCGCAGGAACAGTACACGCTTGGCGAAACCGGCGCAAATGCTGTGGCTGCAATGGCTTTGATCAACGATTCAAAGTATAATGACGCCGTCAAGAAGAATCTCAAGATGGCTTGGGATGCAAGCCTCATGACTGGTCAGTACCGCTACTACGATGGCTTGGTACACTACCTCGCCATGCTCCACTTGAGCGGAACGTTCAAGATTTGGAAACCGAAGCCGACCGTCGAAGACAAGTCTGTCGAAGCAAATGAATACTGTGGCGTAAAGATTGAAAAAGATACCACGTTCTATGCATTCGAATCTTGCAAGCTCTACAAGGTCGCAGCAAAGCCGGTAACGAATGCGATTTCTGCTAAGATTCAGTTGAACAACGCTGTAAGAGTTTGGTCCACCAATAGCGCCATCGTTATTGAAAACGCTGCAGTTGGCTCCAAGTTCGCCGTTACAGATGTAAATGGTCGTGTGCTCAAGTCCGCAAAGACTACTTCTGCAATGCAGGAAGTCCGCATTAACGGTAAAGGCAACTTCCTCGTCATCGTGGGCGACAAAACCTATAAAGTTGTGAAATAATTTTTAGGCTTAGACATTAGAATTAGGGCGAACTTCGGTTCGTCCTTTTTCATTTTCTTTCTAACCAGGCAATTTGCTTTACAAAAGATGTAAAAGCAGTGCAAAAAAATCAGAAAAAGAATATTGTCGTTACACCATCTTTTTACTATAATTGCCTCCGATGAAAAGAATGGAACTTGTAGATTTCGAGCTCGCCTTCAAGCAAGCAGCCTCGACCCACAAAAAGGTCGCTTGGGTTTCAGTTTTCAACATGACTATTCATTTTTTTAAGAGTTTTATTTTTAAGGCAAAGGCATTTAGCTTTTGCCTTTTTTATTGCCCTCAGGTTTTTAACAATAGCAACGAGTAAATCATGAACGAAAAATTTCAATGGAAAGCAAAGCGCGAGCGCAAGGCTTTTATAGCCTTGGCTGACGGAGCCGTGTTCCACGGTTACGCCTTTGGCGAAAAGAAAGACACCG
Organism: uncultured Fibrobacter sp.; assembly: GCA_946407235.1. Classification (GTDB taxonomy): domain Bacteria; phylum Fibrobacterota; class Fibrobacteria; order Fibrobacterales; family Fibrobacteraceae; genus Fibrobacter. Next base: position 10,622 of record CAMJNF010000083.1, read on the forward strand.
TAGGCGAAGCCGTGTTCAACACCGGTATGGCTGGCTACAAGCAGATTTTGACCGACCCGTCTTACGCTGGTCAGTTCGTGGTTTTCACCACGGCCGAAGTTGGCGCTTACGCTACGAACTTTGAAAAGTCCGAATCCCGCCAGGTTTTCTTGAACGGCATTGTCGTGAACTCCCTCGACTGGGTTTCCAAGGAACTGAACGAAGAATCGCTTCATGATTACATGCTCGCCCAAAAGAAGGCAGGCATTGCAGGCGTTGATACTCGCGCCCTCACGCTCCACCTCCGCGAACACGGTGCCCAGAAGGCTTACCTCCATGTCGAAGACACGGAAATGACCGAAGCCGAAGCTATTGAAAAGGCAAAGGCTTGGGAAGGCCTCGACGGTCAGGACTACGCGAGCAAGGTATCGGATCCGAATGGTTACGAATTCAATAACGAAGGCAAGTACCACATCGTCGCTCTCGATTTCGGTATCAAGACGAACATTTTGAGAAACCTCGCCGCACAGGACATGCGCATCACGGTCATGCCGATTGGCACGAGCTACGAAAAGATTATGGAACAGAAGCCGGATGGCGTGTTCCTCTCCAACGGCCCTGCCGACCCGAACAGCCTTCCGCAGGTTTACAACATGGTCAAGCAGCTCCTCGGCAAGATTCCTCTCATGGGTATCTGCCTCGGTAACCAGCTCCTCGGCCTTGCTCTCGGTGCTAAAGTTTCCAAGCTCAAGTTCGGCCACCACGGTTGCAACCATCCGGTCAAGAACCTCTTGACGGGCGCTGTCGAAATCACGTCGCAGAACCACAACTACGCCATTGACGAAAAGTCTCTCCCCGCCGATGTCGAAGTCACGCACATCAACCTGAACGACAACACGGTCGAAGGCATCCGCCACAAAAAGTTCCCGGCATTCAGCGTGCAGTACCACCCAGAATCCGCTCCGGGTCCGAACGATTCCATGTACTTGTTCGAAGAATTTAAGAAGATGATTGAAGATTTCAAGGGAGGCAAGAATGCCTAAGCGTACCGACATCAAGAAGATTATGCTCAT
>CAMJNF010000084.1 GCA_946407235.1 uncultured Fibrobacter sp.
AGCGTGCTAGGTTATGATGCGACAAAATGCTTGCATTTTGTCATAGCATAACCGACGCAGCGGACGCCGTAGGCGTCAACGGGATTGTCAAAGTCCAGTCCCCGCTTCGCGGCTGGCCTTTGACCCTTCGGGCTTGCGCTCACTACGTTCGCGTCAAGCCATAATTTGCCTCTTCGCACTTCGTGCATGAGCCAAATTATGTCGCACCCTCGACCCCAAGGGGTCGAGAATCCGACCCATACCAACACAAAAAATAAAAGAACCACTCTGAAAGTGGTTCTTTTATTTTAGAGCGGGAAAAGGGACTCGGACCCTCGACCCCGACCTTGGCAAGGTCGTGCTCTACCAACTGAGCTATTCCCGCGAGGGTAGCCCATATATAGAAATAAAATTTGTAGTTATAAAGGGGTGAGGGCTGAAAAAAGTGAAAAATTTTTGTTTTAGAGCGGGAAAAGCGTGCTAGGTTATGATGCGACAAAATGCTTGCATTTTGTCATAGCATAACCGATGCAGCGGACGCCGTAGGCGTCAACGGGATTGTCAAAGTCCAGTCCCCGCTGCGCGGCTGGCCTTTGACCCTTCGGGCTTGCGCTCACTACGTTCGCGTCAAGCGCAAAATTTGCCTCCACGGGCTTCGCCCACGAGTCAAATTATGCGGCCCCTCTTCTCGGGTCCTCGTCTAATTCTGTGTATAAAACAAAAGAGCCTAGCTTGACGCTAGGCTTTTTGTTTTAGAGCGGGAAAAGGGACTCGGACCCTCGACCCCGACCTTGGCAAGGTCGTGCTCTACCAACTGAGCTATTCCCGCGAGGTGACCCAATTATAGAAATAAAAAATCCAATTGTAAAGGGGATAAGGTGAAAAAAGTTATATTTTTGCGGTAAGAGTTCGTTTGTCATAGTTCTATGCTCGGTATTTATATCCACGTTCCGTTTTGCGCGAAAATTTGCGATTATTGCGATTTTCGTGTGATGCCTGCGAATTTCCGGCTGTTCGAAGAATATGCAGGCTTGTTGGAACGTGAAATCCGTGCTTTTGCGGCGGCGCATCCTGTATCGCATTCTGCGTCACTCCAAAACGTTCTTTCGCAAGCGCGAACGCTTTATCTCGGTGGCGGAACGCCTTCGATTTTGCCAGGCGCGTGCTTGGAGCGAATTTTCGCGGTGCTTGAGGATTGTGGCGTTCGCGTTGATTCGCTTGACGAAGTTTCTATGGAATTCAATCCGGAATCGTGCACCGAAGAGTCTGTGCAGACGGCGCTTTCGTGCGGTGTACGGCGTTTTAGCCTTGGACTGCAGACGTTTTCGCAGTCGCTATTGGACCGCATTGGCCGCAGGCACACGGTGGAACGTGGCTTTGAGGCTTTGCAATTGCTGACATCGCTTCCGCAGGCGAAAGTCTCGGCGGACTTGATGTTTGATTTGCCGGGGCAATCGGTAGATTCTTTCTTGAGCGATGTGGACCGCTTGTCGGATTTTCCGCTGGGGCATTTGAGTTTTTACGGATTGAATGTGGGCGAGAGGACGCTTTTGGGCGGTCGCGTGTCCCGTGGCGAAGAAAAAATTGAAGAGAGTTTGTACGAACCGATGTATCTCGGCGGTGTCGAAATCCTCGAGAAAAAAGGCTTCGCGCGTTACGAGGTCTCGAATTTTGCTCAGCCGGGCGACGAGAGTTTGCACAACATGAATTACTGGAATCGTGGCGAGTACATCGGCTTTGGGCCGGGGGCACACAGCTATTTTGGCGGTCGCCGTTTCTGTGCTCCGGAAATGTATCCGCGCTGGCGCGATTACGTGAATGCAGGTTCACCGGATGCATCGCTGACGTACGACGATCTTGATAAAGATGATATCCTGACGGAACGCGTGTGGCTTTCGCTGCGCCAGCGTTCAGGCCTTGATCTTAACGCGCTCGCCGCTGACGGAATTTCCGTTTCGCCGGAAGGCTATGAGCCGTGGGTTAAAAAAGGCTTTGCAACGGTCGAAGGCGAAATCTTGAAACTCGTCGGCCGCGGCTGGATTTTCATGGACAGCATCGTGACCGATGTGCTGAACGCGTGTTTTATGGGTTGAATTAGAAAAATTACTCTTTCGATAGTCTGCTTTGTCGCAGAGCATTAAGTTTGGCTTGCATTTCAGCAATCTGCTCATCGGACATTCCCATTTCTCGCAGAACAGTTTCTGTGTCGTCTCGATTCTGCACCAATTCTGCTTTAGCGTTCTCGGCTTTTTGACGTTCTTCATCGATCAGCTTTCGAGCCTTGGCTTGCTCTTCGGTGCGCGCATCGGCAATTTCCTGGCGGTAAACATCGCCGGCACTGACGAATCCGTACTTTTGTCCAATGCTCTTGAAAGCCATGTTCAACTCCTTCATAACTTCTTTACCGAGATACTCCAGTAAATATAGACTTATTTTTTCGAGCAAACAAGAGAGCTCGTTGCTGGGCATTTTCCGCAATCTCGGCTTGAATTGACGGAACACTTCAAGGAAGGCATCCTTGTCGTAAGCATGCGCCATCGCCGCGATTCCAAGGCCTGTTGCGACATCTTCGCAAGCGAGGCAGTCGCTATCCGGAATTTCCGACATGTTCACGAACGCACAGCGGAACGGCAAAACCATGCCGTGAAAATATGCAGGATAGTCCTTTTCAAGCAATTCAAGTGGGTTCCAATTATCACGTCCATTGTAAAATATCATCGCCATCGTCGGAAGTCCGTCGAATAGGCGCCCCTCGTCAAAGCGTTTCATCACGGAACGCATGTAACGCGCAAGCTGATTGAACATATTGGCATCGCGACCGGACTTGTGTTCCACAAGGATTCCCACAAACACGGGTGCACCCGTCAAGACATTCACGCGGAATGCCAAATCTGCGTCACCCGTTTCATAGACCTCGGAATACGAATCCGGAATGCGTACAAGCGTATCCAAATTTACCGCAGCGAGGAACTCCCCCACATCAATATTTATTTTACCTGCAAATTCCAGCAAGTACCTGAGGTGATTTACATCAGCGAATAGCCAACGGAAAAAAGCATCGTGAGGCTTTTTTGCCGTCTGTTTTTCTTCCATAAAAATCCTTTCTCTTTTTTAGAGACAAGTTCATAAAAGCAATGATATAAGAAAGGATATAGACAAAGATATAATAAAATCAGTTCATCAGAACCGTCGACTATAATCTAACAAACAAGTTCAAGAAAAACAAGGGGGCGAGCTGGTTGACATTCATTTTGCGAACAACCGTTTGCAAAAAAAAACTCTATCCAGTCGAGGACTATAAATAGTTGTTGAAAAAAAAAGAAGCCCGCTTGCAGGCGGGCTTGAAAAAGTTTTGTGTTTTGAGCGTAACTTTTGGCTTGTTACTTGTTAATCGCCGCGAGGAACGCGTCCTTCTTTTCTTGCAAGAAGTCCTTGCTGTTGTACTTGCGGATACGGCGGAGAGCCTGGTCGCGCAGCTGACGCACACGTTCGTGGGAAATGTTCATGGATTCGCCCACTTCGCGGAGTGTCTGCGGTGCTTCCTGGTTGATGCCGAAAATACCGGTGATGACTCGGGCTTCGCGTTCCGGGAGCTGTTCCATGAGGTCGCGGGCCAAAGCTTCGACGCTCTGGATTTCGGAATCGGCTTCCGGGTTCGATGCGCCACTGTCCGGGAGGACTTCGGCGTAAGTAGCCTTGGAGTCTGCCTTGAGCGGGCTGTCGAACGAAACGCCGCGCTGACCGATCTGGATCAATTCACGGATTTCTTCGTTGATTTCCTTACCGCGGGACTGTTCGTGCAAAGCCTTGCGCACGCGGAGGTGCTGGTTTGCCGGCAAGCGGATGAGGTTGCCCTGTTCGTTAATAGCACGAGTAATGTATGCCTTGATCCACCAAACGCCGTAACTGATGAATTTAAGACCACGGGTGTGTTCGAATGATTCGATAGCGCGGACGAGTCCCATAGCGCCTTCGCTAACCAAGTCCGGAAGCGGAATCGGGCAGCCACGGTACTGAATGGCGACCTTGAGCACAAAGCGCATGTTGGCAGAAATCAGCTTTTTACGGGCGATTTTGTCGCCTTCTTTAGCTTTCTGGAATAGAATCTGTTCTTCTTCACGGGAGAGAGGTGCAGTACGACGAATGTCTTCTAGGTATCTTTTAAGAGTGGTATCGGTAGAATCAATATGCATTTTAAAACCTTGCTCCTATAATATCGCTTTTTAAAAGCAAGTTGCGTGCCAATTAACAAAAATTTTCCAAATTTTTTACAAAAACTCGCAAAAAGGTGCGTTTTGGGGGGTGGAAAGAGATTGTTGTCATGGTTTTTGCACTTGTTTTGATAAAAATTGTCGTAAAAATATAACAAATTTTGAAAAATGTGACAACTCAGTAGGCGGTAGACGGTAGAAAGTAGGAAGGAAATGTAAAGCGTAAGCCCCCCGTGTATTCATTATGAACATTGAGAACCTTACTTCGGAGGATGACGTTTCATTTTGCAATGCGTTCTTTCTTAGTGAGAAAAGGAGGTGCCCTCTCGGTGGCGGGCATGACAAGTGCTAACCACCAACCACTAATCACTGCTTACTGCCCACTTCTAACTTCCTACTTCCTACTTCCTACTCTCATTTTTTCATATATTATCCCCGTTATGTCTATTAAAGAACCCGATCAATCCGTATGGAATCGTTTTTGGCAGCGCAAGAATGACATGGACAAGGTCTATCCGTCTTCGCCGTCTATTATAGAAGCTATTAAGAAGAATTTTAAGCTCGAGGGCTTGAAGGTTTTGGAGGTCGGTGCAGGAACCGGTCGCGACAGTGCCGAACTCGCTCGCCTTGGCGCCGATGTGTACGTTCTCGATTATGCCGAAAATAGCCTTAAAATTGTGAATTCGCTCCGTGAAAGCGAAAATTTAAAGAATTTGCATCTCGTTCGTGGCGATGCGTTCAAGTCTCCGTTCCCGGACAACACTTTTGATTTGGTGTTCCATCAGGGGTTGGCTGAACATTTTAAAGATTCGCTCCCGCTGATTCAAGAAAATTACCGCATTGTAAAACATGGCGGTTGCTGTCTTTGTGACGTGCCGCAGACGGTTCACCTGTACACGGTTATCAAGCATATTTTGATAGCGATGGACAAGTGGTTTGCGGGTTGGGAAAAGCAGTTCACGATGGGGCAACTCAAGAAGCTCATGAGCGATGCCGGCTTTGAATGCATTTACGCTTATGGCGACTGGATGCGTCCGAATCTTTTTTATCGAATTCTCCGTGAACTTTGCTTTAAGATTGGCCTTGAACTTCCGAAGTATCCGCTCGATGGAACGGCTTACCAGAAGATTAAGGACAAAATTTTGGACCGCTTGCAGTCTGTGCCGGTAATGCATTACACGCAGCTTTGCATCGGCGTTATTGGCCGTAAACCTTAGGTATCTGCTTGAAAATTCTCGTCGTAAATTATCGGGATCGCATGCATCCGGCTGCCGGCGGCGCCGAAAAGCATTTGCATCGCATCTTCTCGAAAATTGTAGAAATGGGCCACACGGTGGTCCTGTTTACGACGTCGTTTCCGGGTGCTAAGGAGCGCGAAGTTGTCGATGGAATTCAGGTCATCCGCAAGGGTGGCGACTTGATGTTCCAGCTCACAGTGGCGCTGAATTTGAAAAAGCTTGACCGCGAATTCAACTTTGATGTTGTTGTCGAAGATTTGAACAAATTGCCGGTCTTTGCCCACTGGTTCGTCCGCAAGCCGCTCTTGGTGCAGATGCATCATTTGTGGCGGGGTTCGATTTTTTCGGAAGCGTTTTTCCCGATTGCGTTTATGGTTTGGTTCTTTGAACGGATTATTCCGTTCTTTTACCGCACGCAGCCGTTCGTGGTTGTTAGCCCGAGTACCCAGAAAGAACTTGCCGAAATCGGCATAGATGAAAGTCGAATTTCGGTGATTTACAACGGGTCAGAAATGCCTAAAGTTGCGGAGTGCACGACAAGTGCCGCGGATTCTTGTGAAAATGCGGCGAGTCCCGCAACGAGTGCAACGCCGTATTTCATTTGGCTTTCGCGTGTGCACCGTTATAAGGGCATTTGGACGGCGCTTGAAGCGTTTGAAATTTTTTCGAAGAAACATCCCGAAGTCCAGTTGAAAATTGTGGGCGGCGGTCCGCTTTTGAAAAAGCTCCCGGCGTGGATTAAATCGCACGGCCTGGAAGGCAAGGTGGATTTGACGGGCTTTGTACCTGCAGCTCGCAAGTATGAACTGCTTTCGTCTTCGCTTGCGCTGTTGCAGACGAGCTACAAGGAAGGCTGGGGCCTCACGGTGATGGAAGCGGCGCAGCTCTGCAAGACGACGATTGCGTCGGATGTGCCGGGACTCTGCGATAGCGTCCGTGACGGCGAGACGGGAATTTTGTTCCCGTCGGGAGATGCGGCCGCGTGTGCATCTGCAATGGAAAAAATTTATGACGATGCTGAATTGCGTGCAAATCTTGGTCGAGGTGCCAAGCGTTATGCGCTCTCGTTCAGCTGGGAAAAGTCTGCTCGCGAAACTCTAGAATTGTTGGAACGTACGGTTGAGGGTGGCGTACGAAAATGAAACTGAATCCGAAGCTCAAGTCGCTGATTATTTTTTGTTTGAAACTGGTGGTTACACTTGTTCCGGCTTACTTTGTTTATCGAAACATTGTGAGTGACCCGGAATGGAGTGTCGATGATCTTTCCAACTTGTTCAAGAACAACAGTGTGTTCCCGCTTGTGCTTGCGCTCCTTTGCCTTGCGGTCTCTAACTTTACGGCTTGCTACCAGTGGAAGTTGCTGCTCGAAAAACAGGGCGTCCACATGAAGTACGGAAAGCTCCTCAAGCTTTATCATGTGGGGCTGTTCTTTAACAACTTTATGCCGGGTAATGTCGGTGGCGATGCCAAGAAAGTTTACGACATCCGTATGCAGGGTGGTCAAGATACCGTTGGCGCGGGCTTTACGGCAACGGTGTTCGATAGATTGTTCGGTCTTTTCTTTATTACGTTATTTGCGCTTGCGGTCGGCGTTTTGTTCTTTGTGCACGATCCGGAACAGCGTGCGTTCATGTGGCCATCGGTTTGGATTTTCATGGGCTTTTGTGTGATGTTTGCTGGGCTTTTGAGCCGTCGCATTGGTCGATTCTTTTGCAATATGGCAGGGAAGGTGTTGCCCGAAAAAATCGAGACGCGTTTGTTGCGCATGTTTGAACGGTTCCAAAAATTCCGTTCCAAGAAACTTTGGATGAACATCGTTTGCCTTTCGATGGTCACGCAGTCGCTTCGAATTTTTGTCCACTTCTTCTGCGGAATTGCGGTTGGCGTGAATCTCTCGATGTCGTGGTATTTCTATTACATTCCACTTGTCGCTATTGTGAGTGCGCTCCCGATTTCGATTGGCGGGTTTGGTCCGCGTGAATTTTTGGCACAGTCGCTTTTTGCACGCGCGGGCGTGCCCGGTCTTGAATCGGTGGTGATTCAACTGCTTGCATATTTTGTAAGTTTGGTGTTGAGCTTGTTCGGAGCTGTCATATTTTTGATGGGGCAGAAACCTGCGCCGGCCGAACCTGCGAAGAACGCTCAATAGTTTGTTATATCCGTTACTTATATCCATTATTATATGAACCAGCGTTAAAAAGGAACGCTAAAAAGCTGAAATAATTGAAATGGAGATGCCCTCTCGGAGGCGGGCATGACAACATTGAAATCCAGTGCAGTTTATGTCAGCAATTAAAGAATATGGATGTAGAAAATCTTTTGGTCGGGTTGAACACCGACCAGCGTGCGGCGGTGCTGCACAATCATGAAACGGATGGACAACTTTTAATTTTAGCAGGGGCGGGCTCGGGAAAAACTTCGGTTTTGACGAAGCGGATCCAGTATCGTATTTTGTGTGGTGTTCAGCCGGAGAAGATTCTGGCGCTCACGTTTACAGCAAAAGCTGCCGCCGAAATGCGGGAGCGCGTGCAAAAACTGTTCCCGAATGCGGGTGTAAAACTTTGTACGTTCCATTCGCTCGCGCTGTTTATCCTCAAGTCAAAAGTGCCGGCAGCGTCTTGCCCTGCATATGAGCTTGTTGGATTCAAGAAAATGCCTGTTCCGACGGAGGCGGCCGACAAGCCTTTTATGCAGGAACTTGCGAAAGTGGGCGGTCGAAAGTTCCGGTTTTCTCGTGAAGAACTTTTTTCGGACGCGCATCCCGCGAAGCTTCTTAAAAAACTGCAACCATTACGGAATCGCGTGCTTGAATCCGGTCAAGTTGTTTTTGAAGATCTTATTTATCAGGCCATAAATTTGCTGGAAAATCACGAGGAGGCGCGCGCGTATTTCCAAAATCAGTGGACGGAAATCTTGGTGGATGAGTATCAGGACATTAATCCATCGCAGTATCGGCTAGTCAAGGCGCTGTTGGGTGAGCGCAAGTCACTGTTTGTCGTGGGCGATGACGACCAGGCCATTTACGGATTCCGTGGGGCCGACATCGGGAACATCAACCGTTTCCGCGACGACTTCAAGGAAAGTTCGCTTATCCGCTTGGAATGGAATTACCGCTCGGTCGCGAACATTTTACATTTTTCGAATAAAATTTTTGAAAACAAACCCATCCATTTACGGAAAGTCTTGCGGGCGGGCAACATGAGTGGCTCGGGCGGTTCACCCATTTTCAAGGAAAATCGTGAACCCGAGATTTGGGTGAGCGAAGACCCTGTCGAAGAAATGCAAAAAATCATCACCAGCATCAAGTTGCTTCGCGAAAGCTACGATCTCCGATGGAAAAACTTTGCCATTCTCGTGCGCTATAATAGGCAACGCCTATATTACGAGGAAGCTCTTCGAGATGCGAACCTTCCCATTGCAGGGGCCGAAGTGGAAGAGGGCGAATCCCTCGAGGATGGAATTCATGTCGAGACGGTCCATGCGTCCAAGGGACTCCAGTATGCGGTGGTTTATTATGCGGGTATGTCCGAGGGGCTTACGCCGGGAGCGTGTACTGGGACGCGTGAACAACGCAAAAAACAGCTCGATGAGGAACGTCGGTTGTTTTACGTTGGGGTGACGCGGGCAGAATCTTTTTTGGTTTTGCTATATTGCAAAAGAAGATATTGGAAAGGGCGCCTTTCGAAACTTAAACGGTCTCGTTTTTTGCCCAAGGAAACATCAAAAACTGAGATTGATATGCCGGTTATTTTATTCAGGATATATGCTACTGCAAGAATACTCCTCTTTATGCTGGAGTATATCGTAAAAATTGCGTTTATGTATGTTTTCCGTCGTAAGGACTTGGATGCGTGGCTAGAGTCGAAGGTCCAAAAGTTTTCATGGTTCTGCATGAAGGTTATCCGTGTCGATTTGACGATTGAAGACCAGGCGCAACTGGCCAAGGTGGATTGGACTCGCCCAGTGTTTGTGATGGGAAACCATCGTTCGTACTTGGATATTCCGCTTGCGTTTTTAGCTTTGCAGAGAACGGTTGGCTTTATCGCCAAGACTCAGCTGCAGCGAATCCCGATTTTGAACTTCTGGATGCACAAGTTGGGCTGTGTGTTCATCGATCGCGAAAAAGGTGGCGGTGCTGCGATTATCCAAAAGGCGGTACAGTCGGGCAAAATGCCGAAACTTTTCATTTTCCCGGAAGGTACCCGCAGCAAGCGCGAGGGGATGGTGGCTTTCAAGAGCGGCTGCTTTAGGCTTGCTGTCGAAGCAAATGCGATTATCTTGCCGATTGTGACCCGTGGTTCCGATGTAGCTTGGGAACATCGTAAAAATTGCAAACATCAGCCGGTGAACGTAAAAATCCTCGAACCAATCGATACGGTTGAATTCAAGAAAGCTCATGGTGGCGATGCGATGGACCCGCGCCATGAACTGCTCCCGTATGTCCGCAGCAAAATGGAAGAAGCTTATGGTCACCTCTAAAAATTCATTTTCGAAAATTTGGCTGCGACACTTTTAGAGGTTCCCTTATGATCGGCGTCTTTGATTCAGGCTTTGGCGGACTTACCATTTTGCAGAAGCTCCGCCACACGCTCCCGCAGTATGATTATTTGTATTTGGGCGATAACGCGCGTGCACCGTATGGCTCCCGCAGTTTCGAGACGATTTACCGCTACACGCTCCAGTCCGTGCGTGAACTTTTCCGCCGCGGGTGCCCGCTGGTGATTCTCGCATGCAACACGGCGTCGGCAAAGGCGCTCCGCAGTATCCAGCAGCAGGTGCTCCCGGTTGAATTCCCGGACCGTCGCGTCTTGGGCATTGTCCGCCCGACCGCCGAAGAGATTGGGAACTTCTCGAAGACGGGGCATATTGGCATTTTCGCGACGGCAGGAACGGTCTCTTCGAACAGCTATGTTATCGAAATCAGCCACTTTTTCCCGAATTTACATGTGACTCAGCATGCGTGTCCGATGTGGGTTCCGCTGGTGGAATATGGCGAACGCGGGACCGAGGGGGCTCGATTCTTTGTGAAAAAGGATGTGGATCAGTTGCTTGCGTCTGATCCCGAAATTGATACGGTTTTGCTTGCTTGCACGCATTACCCGCTCCTCGAAGCCGAAATTCGGGCCGCACTTCCACCGCATGTTCGCTTGGTGGTCCAGGGCGATATAGTCGCCGACAAGACTTTAGACTACCTCAAACGACATGTGGACATGGAAAAACGCCTGTCGAAGGGCGGAAAAGTAGAGTATTTAACGACAGATACCGCAGAATTCTTTAAAAAAGGCGCTTTACGCTTTGGAATGGAGAATATTTCGGCGGAGTCGTTGACTTTTTAATAAGTAAATTGTATTTTGGTAATTGTTACTGACGAACCGTACTCGGTCCGCTTGTACTCGTTTTAATTTTCGAACTTTAAACTATTTGAGTGGATTTATAAAATGCCGAAAACACAGATCAATCTCGAAGGTTGGCAAGACTACCGTGGCAACATGGCAGGTAGCCTGCTTTATGTCGAAACTAGCCATCAGTCCGAAATGCCTGTCCGCGACCAGCTGAATGAAAATGAAAAGGGTTTTCTTTACGAACCGAACTACGAAACCAGCACCTATGGTCTGATGAGCTGCTACAATGTGAAGGCAATCAACACGATTGTGAAGAGCAAGAGCCGCTATATCTTGTTCGGCACCCGCTATGAAGGCTTGAGTGATTCCGAAATGCGCAACAAGTACCTCATCATGGGTTACATGCGCATCGACAAGATTAAGGATGTGCGTACCCGTCACGTGCAACGCTACATGGCAAACCCGGAAATGGAAGAACCGGAATGCATGCAGATGGAACACAACTGGGCGGTCTATGGCCCGATGCGTTTTGTTTCCCTCGATGATTCCTTCGTCGTGACCGATGAAATTCTCAAGGAATGGGGCTACAAGGGACATGCTTCCCGCCAGCTCAAGACGGTGTTCTCCAAGGATCACCTCGAAAAGATCTTGGCCCACTTGGATTCCAAGCAAGACATGATTGACGAGTATATCGCTACCGTCGATGAATACAAGGAAGCCCTCGCCGAAGAATAATCTTTCTTGAAGAGTTTAAAAAAGGTCCGCCATGGCGGGCCTTTTTTCGTTAAGTCCTTTAGGTAAGAAGCCGATGCGTAGCATCGGCTTTAACAACCACCCGC
>CAMJNF010000085.1 GCA_946407235.1 uncultured Fibrobacter sp.
CCTTTTAAAGCCGATTGCCTAAAAAGCAGTCGGTTTTTTTGTTTGGATAAAATTGTATATTCTTCACATGAAATGTTTTTTATTCTTTGTTGCCGCTTTATCTGTTTATGCTAACGCCCTCAATTGTGTTGAGGCTTATTTCAAGGCTATAATTCTGGAAGCTGATATTCCTGGAGACTATGTTCTTGATAGTCTCTATAGAACCCCTAAGGAAGGAATGGAATCCGAACCGTGGTTCAAGAAACAATATTACACGCCTGGAAATTATCTCCCTGATAGCATTGTTATGGCTAATGAAAATAAAATGGTTAAGAAAGTATTTAACTTCACACAAGAAACGACAACAGAAGATGGCTTGAAAAAAATCGTCGTAAAGAATAATGGAGAATTTTATAGCAGTGTCAAATATTTTGCCGGTACAGACTCGATAAGTTTTGAATATACGAGTGTTGATGAAGGGGAAAATTTTACGACTCATGGATCTTTCGTCCTTCGAAATGACTCTCTTTTTATGGATGATGCTGGACACAAGTCTGTTCTTTATTTGGATTCAAATAACAAAAATGTTTGCTATGATGGTACCGATCCTGAATATGAAAATTTCAAGAAGATTACATTCGAGGCCAAAGGAGATGCGTTTCATTTTATTACCGATTCCCATTACAGTGTTACTGATTTGTTCTTTATCCCGCTGTACCCCCAAGAAGAAACGACTGGAATCCAGAAAATTCGACCGATGGCGAACATTAAAAAGTATCAATACTTCGACTTGCTTGGCCGTCCAGCCATAAACAAGCACTCTGTGCAAATCCGTAAATAACTTTATTGCTTGCGTCATCCTGAGTCCCGGAACAGAGTCCGGGATAAACTCCTCGAAGGATCCCGTTATTTTTGGAGAGAACTGTTGCGAAAGTGACAGTTCTTTTTTTATATCAATAGCTTGTACGCTATTAAGGTGCTAATTATAAATTATATATTATTGTCAAGAAGAAGGAGTTGGTATGACTATCCATAAATTTTTACGTCTGTGCAGTCTGACTGTTGCGTCTCTTTTTTGGGCGAGTTGCAGTAGTGATTCCAATCCTCAGTTTCCTGTTTTTCATGAGTCCAATCCGGATTCTTCGTCCGATGCGAATGGAAACGGCTCAAATGAAGAGTCTTCAAGTTCTACGGTTGCGCTAGAATCAAGCTCTTCTGAAGCGCTGCAGCAAAGTTCATCGTCTGAATTTTTATCATCGAGCCCGTCGGGCGTTGAAAGTTCGTCTAGCGCTAACAGCAGTTCGAGTTCTTCAAGTGCTTCAAGTTCATCTTCTATACCGACTTGTGTCTTGGCTCGGAATCCCTCTGTTACATGCCGGCCATTTTGGTATACGGTTTCGATTTGTTCAAAAGATTATAATTGTGGTGATTTAAAAAAGAACTTAACACAAAAACAATCTGTATCAGAGAGTCTTTTGACTCATTGGGAAGAAGGACTGGAAACATGTGGTGCTGTTATTGCTGAGTTTGCGCCTTCATATGGAATTGATATGTGTGCTACAACTCGTCTAAAACATGCAATGAAATGTTCTAATGATAGTACTTATGGAGTTTTTAAAATTGATGGAAATCTTGCTTATACGAGTGAAAATGAGTACAATGAAGCTCATGGTATTGTTCCAGAAGATTTAGTTGAATCTTGTCCGCAAGATGACTTTGCGTTGTTTGCCGACATCCTTGCAGAAGTGCAAAAAGTATTATACGAAAAAATTGTTAACCAGTTGGCGAATGATTCTTCGTTGACGGAATCTCAAAAGACTTATTTGGAAAACCTTTTAGATCACGAAAATAAGACTTTAAAGGATAACTTTGCACCATATCGTTCTGGATATGAAAAAGTTGAACATACTTTATTGGATGATTCTTCAGAATTTTGGTTTGATGGATATATTGCTAAGACTAAGACATGTCCGGATGGAACACCAGAAACAACAAAACGTTATCAAGAAAAGTACGATGCAATCCTGACTGAATGCATTGAGATTATCGAAATGAATATTAAGAATGCTACTGCTGATGAGTAGTCCATCAGTTTTTATTGACGGAATGTCAATGTTTTTTGTTTGTATTGAAAGTCTTTTGAAAAAACGATTTTGATAGATTATATGTTAAGTAAAAAGGAGAATTATATGAATATTCGTAAATTTTGTCGTTTGGGATTTTTGACACTAACTTCTCTATTCTGGGCTAGCTGTGGTACGGATTCTAATCCTCAGTTCCCTTCAATGGCTGCAAATCCTGATTCTTCCGCCGACAACAGCGGAAGTAGTTCCAGTGTAGAACCCGCGAGTTCTTCTTTTGCAGATGTCGAGTCCAGTTCGGATGTGGCGCAACCATCGAGCTCTACAGATAATTTGGCTTCTAGTTCCGCGGAAGCTCCCGTGAGCTCGGCGAATGTCGCGTCTTCTTCTAGCGTTGCTTCTTCTGCTTCTGCAAGCTTGGTCTTGGCAAGAGACCCTTCTGTGACTTGCTCCAAGTCTGTAAACTTTATACAAGATTGTCCTAAAGCTTCTCCGAGTTATTCTTGTGTGGATTTGCAGACCTTTTTGAAAAAGGATACGACTATATCGGAAAAAATCCTGACATCTTGGGAAGAAAAATTGGAATCATGTGGCGTTGTTCAGGAAAATGCCCCCGTTTATGGGATTACGTATCCAGTATGTCCTTACATTGCTGTGAATTATCTTAGATGTTCTGATGGAAAAAATTACGACCTTTTTAAGGAAGAAAATGGAGTTGCCTATACCACAGAAAGTGAATATTACGAAACCCATAGTTCCGCTGCAGAAAGCTCTAGCTCTGTAGTTGCAAGTTCTAGTTCTGTACCTGAAGATTTGGTAAAGAATTGCCCCAAAGGTGAATTTGTCGTGTTTGCGGATATCCTTGCGGAAGTGCAATCTAAACTGTATGAACGGTTAGTGAAAAATATTGAAGAAAATACGGCTTTGTCGGATTCTGTCAAATCTTATTTGGAAACTCTTCTGGATAGGGATAATAAAACGCTGAAGGGTAATTTCTCTCCATATTTCCCCGGATCTGACCAGAATGTGGAGAGTACCTCTTTGAAATGGGATAGTGAAGAATGGTTCAACGGTTATATCGCGAAAACCGAAAGTTGTGCTGACGGAACGCCCGTAACAACGAAACGTTATCAGCAAAAATACGCTGCGATTTATGATGAATGCCTTGATATCATCAGTAAAAAAATTAATGATATCATTGAGAATGAATCAAAGGCTGCGGAATAGGCTAGGTTCTCTCGTCTAATTCCTTCCCAGCGTTTCGCGGTAGCTGTGAACGGCATCCTTGTAATTGCTGACGGCTTCCGCGATTCGGTCGGCGAGGTCCTGCTGGCCTGTCTTGGTCATCATGTAAGCTTCGTCTTCTTCGTTGCTGATAAAGCCTAGTTCGATGAGCACTGCGGGCATCATGGCGCCGACGAGTACCATAAATCCGGCACCGCCTACGCCCGTGTTCATTTTCTTTATTTTTCCGCCTTCAAAACTGTCGAGCAATTTTTCAGTAAACAGGTAGCTAGTTTGTTTGTACTGCTCGAGTCGGGCTTCGAGCTTGAACCATTCCAGCGGTGAAAGTTCGTCCTTGGCGTTCTTTTCGCCATATAGCGTAGCGACCGCGTTTTCACGACGAGCGATTGCTTTGTCTTCTTCGTTTTCCGGTGCGCGGAGCACATAGAACTGGTAACCCTGGATTATTTTTTTGCGTTCTTCGGTGGCATCAATAGCGTTGCAGTGCAAACTGATGAATAGGTCGCCGTCCCATTGGTTGGCTAGGTTTGCGCGTTGTCCGAGTTCGATGAAAACATCTTTGTTACGGGTGAGCTTGACATTGAAGCCTTCGTCAGCTAAGTTCTTTTTCAATATTTTAGCGACTGCAAGAACGATGTCCTTTTCTTGCGAGCGCTTGCCCGAGGCTCCTGGGTCCTTGCCTCCATGTCCGGGATCGATGACGATGGTGCGGACTTCGCGTGTTCCCGCAATTTCAGCTTTGGGGGCTTTAGGCTTCACGACGACGGGAGTCACCGGTTTTGTTTCTACGGGCTTAGGTTGAAGCTGCTTGGTAATCTTTGTTTCGCCAGGTCTGGCGGGTTTGGTTTCTTCAGCTTTGGGTGCAGCTGTTTCCGGCTTCTTAAAAGAAATTTTTTTTGCATCGGCTTCTGCAATCCAAATATGACCGTTATCGAGCTGTGGAGCTTGTGCCAACGCCATCGACAAGCCGTTGCGTGCCATGTACGGAATGCCGACTGCAAACTTGAGCGTATCTTTCGAAGAAACGATCGAGAACGTCTTTTGCACCGGATACCAGTGGAAAGATCCCTTTATCTCGCGAGCTATCGACTCGATATCAACCCTTGCCGATGCGGCGAGGGCAAAACTGCATGCTACGAGTAGCAACGCTAAAATTAGCGGTGTGCCTTGGCGGCGCGAGCCATTTCCATCTTGGCATCGCGGACTAGAATGTCCTGTCGCTTGTCGTGTTGATCCTTGCCTCGGCATATTCCTACTTCGAGTTTTGCGATACGGTTCTTAAAATACAATTTTAGAGGGATGAGTGTGTATCCCTTCAATTCCTGCGCCTTGCGCATTTTTTGGATTTCGTGTTTGTGGGCGAGCAGCTTGCGGCGGCGTGCCGGAATGTGGTTGAATCGATTTGCGAAAAGATATTCGTCAATGTGGGCGCCGACAAGCCAAAGTTCATCCTTGTTCTCGTCGATATCGATCCATGCTTCGCCTAGAGTGCATTTGCCATCGCGGATAGACTTTACTTCCGACCCGATGAGCATGATTCCAACTTCAAAAGTTTCATCCACAAAGTAAAGGTGATTTGCCTTTCTGTTCTGGATAACGGGCGTACTAGATTCTTTCTTTGCCATCTTTAGGAACAAAAGCCTCTTCTTCTAAGTCGAAAGGAAGCTTGTTGATTTTTTCGATTAAATCCTTGCTTGGTTCGAAAACCGGCCGCGTCTTGGCGGGGATATTGACCAACTCGCCAGTTTTGGGGTTCCGAGTGCGGCGTTCCTTGCGCTGTTTATTTTTGAAGCGACCAAATCCACGCAATTCTATATTGCTTCCTTCGATAACGGAATTAGAAATAGCGTTGATGAGTTCTTCCACGATGACTTTGGTTTTTACTTGCGTAAAACCGGTCTGGGAAGCGATTTCATCAACGAGTTCCTTCTTAGTTATGTTGGACTGAGTCGCCTTCATATCAATGAATTTACAATAATTTTAAGCAACTGTTACGCTTTTTTGCTCCAACCGATGCTTTTTTTGTGCATATGAGGCACCGCTTCGTCCAAAGCCTGCTGCAATTCAGCGCAACCTTCGCCAGTCACCGCCGATGTGATGACCACCTTTTGACGATGCTTCTTGAATTCCTTGATGGCGTTTTCGATGCCGAGGTCGCTCTTGTTGAGCGCTACGACAAAGTTCTTTTCGGCAAGCTTCGGGTGGAATGCCTTGAGCTCTTCCTTCAAGACCTTGAACTGCTCGTAGGCGTTTTCGGCGTAACCGTCAATCACAAAGAGCAACGTGTGAGTGCGTTCGATGTGCTTGAGGAACTGGTGGCCAAGGCCTTTACCTTCGCTGGCGCCTTCCAAAAGGCCCGGAATGTCCGCGACTACAAAGCTGTGGCCGTTCACCTGAACGATGCCGAGCACCGGTTCAAGTGTGGTAAACGGATAATCGCCAACTTTCGGGCGACCGCTAGAAATCTTGTTCACGAGGCTAGACTTACCTGCGTTCGGGAATCCGACGAGACCCACGTCTGCCATGAGCTTGAGTTCGAGGAACAGCTCGCGTACTTCGCCCTTTTCGCCCGGCGTGCACTTGCGCGGAGCCTGGACCTTCGGCGTTGCGAAATGCTGGTTGCCCATGCCGCCCTTGCCGCCACGAGCTGCAATCCACTTTTGGCCGACTTCTGTCAAGTCCGTGAGGATATGGCCCTGTTCGTCCTTAACGATTGTTCCGCGCGGAACGCTGATAATAAGATCATCGGCAGATGCTCCGGAGCAGCGCTTGGCGCCTCCCGGCTGTCCGTTCTTTGCCTTGTAAATGCGGGTATGGCCCATATCGAGGAGTGTGGTGTACTGTTCGTTCACCTGCAAAATGACATGACCGCCGCGACCGCCGTCACCGCCATCGGGACCTCCGAGGGGAACGAACTTTTCACGATGGAAACTGCAGATGCCGTCACCGCCTCTGCCAGAGCGTACTTCAATGGATTTTTCGTCTAAAAACATAGCCCAAATGTAGAAATTTTTGCGATTTGGGGAAGAGGGGTGGGCATGTCATTTCGTACTTGAAGGGGAATCTCCTTTGGTGGAGCTTTGGTCTCACAATCTCTTTTGTAAAATCCTTCGATTCTTGCAAACGATTGTTGACAAAGTAAATTGCCCGATGAACGACCCCTTGTTTTTGAAATTTCATCATTTTATATTATAGGGACACTCCTTAGTAGTGTGTTGCCGGGTTTCACCAGTCTAGTGATGCTCCAGAGTTAATATATGCGTTATTATATGATTCAAAGAGGACAAAGCTATGGCTAGACCCATTCGTGAAACTCCGATTCTCTATGGCGAGGATGCTCGTCGCTTTCTTGAAAACATGAAGATTCGTCGACCGGAAACTCCAGAAGCTCGTGCCCAGCGCTTGCGCGATTACGAGTTTATGAAAAAGGCTTACGAACGTGGTATGGCTGAAAAGCGTGCCCGAGAAGAAGCTAATGGAGGTATTGATCCGTGTTTTCGAAAAGTTTAAATGCAAATTATCCATTAAAATTTATCCGTTTGGACCCAACCAATGGAGTGAAGGCCTTTAATTGCGGTGATGTAGATTTAGATGATTTCATCCTGAATCGGGCATCGATTTTTCAGAAACACTTGCTGGCGGTAAGTTATGCTTGTGTTGATGTTGATGACGCAAGTAAGGTTTATGCTTACTGTAGTCTTGCAAATGACAGGGTGGCGTTGGACAATTTCAGGGATAAAACTGAATTCAATCGATTCCGAAAAAAGAGCGGGTTCCCAAACGAAAAACGCCAAAACTCACGGAGCTTTGGCGCTTTTTTGAAATTTAACTGGACGATTCGCGGATTAAACTAATCCGATTGTTTCGTCGAGACCGAGCGCGATATTCATGTTCTGGATAGCGGCGCCACTGGCACCCTTGCCGAGGTTGTCAATGATCGTCGTTACCTGCATCATGTTTTCGTTGCCAAATACCTGGATGCGTGCGTTGTTCGTGTTGTTTTCGACAGTCGGGTCAAGACGGCCGTTGAACAGCACCGGAGCGGCTTCGTACGGCAAGACTTTCACGAACTTTGAGCCTTCGTAATGCTTGGCGAGGATTTCGGTCAAGTCTTGAGGACCGACCTTCTTCGAAAGCATGTTCGGGAAGATGGCGACCGTCACGGCCATACCCTTGTAGTAGGGGCCAAGTACCGGATTGAAGAACGGAACATTGTCAAGTCCGCAGACCTTCTTCATTTCGGGGAGGTGCTTGTGGGCGAGCGCAAGCGCGTACGGGGCGGGAGCCATGATTGCCTTGGATTCACCGGCCTTGTGGCTCAGGTTTTCTTCGGCTTCGTATTCAGCAATGAGCTTCTTGCCACCGCCGGAGTAACCGGTGATGCTGTAGGCCGCGAGGTTAGCGCTCTTCGGGAGGATTCCTGCAGCAACGAGCGGATACACACCGAGGATAAAGCCCGAAGCGTGGCAACCGGGGTTCGCTATGCGCTTGCTCTTGGAAATTGCTTCGCGCTGTGCTGCCGAAAGTTCCGGCATACCATATGTCCAAGCCGGGTTCACACGATGTGCCGTGGATGCATCGATGATGCGTGTATTCGGGTTTGTGCAGAGGGCGGCGCTTTCGATGGAAGCGGCATCCGGGAGGCAAAGGAAGGTCACGTCAGAAGCATTGATCATCTTCTGGCGTTCGTTCACGTCTTTGCGGAGTTCCGGATTGATCTTGAGGATTTCGAGATCGTTACGTTTGGCTAAGCGTTCGTAAATTTGCAGGCCGGTCGTTCCTGCTTCGCCGTCTACGAATATCTTGAACATTTTTAGGTATTAGGTTTTAGGTTGTAGGTTTTAGGTGTGCTTATCGGGGTTTTAGGGGCAGAGCCCCTAGGCGAAGGGGTGGCGAGCGACGGAGTTTTCGGAGTGCAAGCCAGGGGAAGGCTTTCCCCTTCCGCTGACAACTTCCTACCGTCTACTTCCTACTGTCTACTGTCTACTTGTTAGCGCCGCAGCACTTCTTGTATTTCTTGCCAGAACCGCACGGGCACGGGTCGTTACGGCCGACAACAGGACCTTCGTGACGGATGGTTTCCTGCTTCACGGCACGGCCATCATAGAAGAACCATGCGCCACCGACCTTGTGGAATTCGCCAAGTTCGTGGTGGTTACGTGTGATGTTGCCCTGCTTGAAGCGTGCGATGAATTCGACCCAGCCGATGTTCTTTTCTTCTTCGGTCTTGGTCTGCTTGATTTCGATACCGAGCCATTCGGACTGACGGCTCCAAGCTTCTACACTCGGTTCGTCAAAGTCATCACGCTGGGTGGCTTCGAGGGAATCCTTGAGCCATGCGATTTCGTGTTTGGCATAAGCGGTGTAGCGGGAACGCATCAAAGCTTCCGGAGTCGGGGCGAGAGCAGTCTTCTTAATGATCGGTTCGCAGCATTCGCAGTAGGCTTTGCCAGAACCGCAGGGACATAAATCGTTTGCCATAGTAAAAATCCTTGTTTAAAACTGGTGCAAAAATACAAAAAAATGGGGCGCGTGTGCAGTGCATCGCGTATTTTTTACAAGCATCAAGTCTATAAAAAAGACCCCGGCACGGAGACCGGGGTAACAATTAAAATGTTGGCTGGCTTGACAAATTGAATGTACTAAGTTCTAAGCACTAAGTTCTGCCAACTAATACTATTACAGGCACTTCTTCATGAGCCAGAATTCTTCCTTGCCTTCGCGGCCCGGAATGCTGTTCGAGGGCTTGATGCGTTCGACGATGTCGAAAACGCCATCGAGACGAGCCATGAGTTCGCCTTCGCTCATGCAGTGCGGAGGACCTTGCATGGTTTTGCCGTTCATGAGCGGGTACATGAGGCAAATGAACACGCCGTCATCCTTCATCATCTTATAGCAGACTTCGAAGAATTCATCGCGGCGGCCCGGATGGATTGCCGAGAACGTGCCGTAGTCATAAATGATATCGAACTGCTGGCCACCGCGCTTCGCATCCTTTGGCGAAAGCGTGAACAAGTCGAGGTCGAGCGAGCGCAGATTCTTGTGCTTGCGGCTCAAGTGGTCGAGCTCATCGACTGCGGTCGGGGCAAAGTCAACGGCGAGAACGTCATGTCCACGCAAAGCCCAAGCTTCGGCATCATAGCCGAACCCAGCGCCTGGAATCAGCACCGAGCCCTCAGCAGGGCAGGAGGGGTGCTTGAAAAATTCAATCAGGGCCGGAGTTGCCTTCTTGAAATTCCAGTAGTCCTTGCCTTCGGCATAAAGATTGTCCCAGAATTCCGGGAGGTTTTGCGTTAACATTCTTTACCTTCCTTTTTGTACGCTAATTGTCCACACGCAGCAAGAATATCCCTACCGCGTGGATTACGGATCGTTATTTGAATTTCTGCAGCTCGCACGGCGGCGAGGAAATCTTCCACCTCTTCGGGGGTGGGGGCATGGAGCGTCGGGTCGTCTCCGTCGTTAAGCACTATGGCGTTCACCTTGACGCGGCGCGGTGCGCAAATGCGGATGAGCTCTTTGGCGGCCTTGGGCGTGCAGGTGATGTTCTGGATGAGCACGAACTCGAAAGTCACATAGTTGTCAGTGCGACGGATGTATTCGTCAACGGCTTCTAAAAGTTTTTCGATGGGCCACGTCTTGTTTACCGGCATTACGGACGAACGGTATTCGTTGTTTGTGCTGTTTAGGCTCACGGCGAGGCAGCAAGGCGTGTTGCGGTCTACAAGTTCCTTGATTTTCGGGACAACACCCGAAGTGCTCACGGTCATGCGCTTGGCACCCATGTTAAAGAGCTTCTGGTTGTGCAGCGTGCAGCAGACGCGGTGGACGTTTTCAAGGTTGTTGAGCGGTTCGCCCATGCCCATGAAAATGATGTTGGTCACCTGGGCGGTACCGCCTTCTTCGTTCTGGAAACCGTTGTCCTTCAAGTACCAGTTGACGTTGATAATTTCTTCAAGAATTTCGCCGGCTTCAAGGTTTCGTGTAAAACCCATTTTGGCGGTGCGGCAGAATGCGCAGTTCATGGCGCAGCCTACCTGCGTCGAAACGCAAACGGAATAGCGACCATTTGCCGGAATCATCACGGTTTCTATGTGGTGACCGTCTTCGGTCTCGAAAAGCCACTTGACCGTTCCATCGACAGAAACAGAACGCTGAGTCTCTTTGAGGCCACAAAGAGTGAACTGTTTTGCCATTTTTTCACGAAGCACAGGGGAGATGTTCACCATCTCGTCGTAAGAACGAACCTGCTGGCAGAATAGCCATTTTTGAATCTGGTCGGCACGATAGGGCTTTTCGTCAACATCCCGAAGCCAAGCTTTGAGCTCGTCGGTAGTCAAAGTTTTTATATTGCGCTGCCATTCCATATCTATAAAAGATAGAAAATTTTAAGCTTTTTGTTAAGGGCTAAAGCCTGTCTAAGCCCCCCGTCTTGCGTATGTATTCAAGGCTCGCCTTGGTACTTTCTGCCGCTTTTTGTTCAGTTTCGGGCGGTAGCCTGTTGGTTTGTTTGGAACGTTGTTGCCATGAGAGATGCTGGTAAATGCGATCGAGTTCCGCCATGAGTGAGCTTATGTTTGTCTTGAGCGCCATTGAAAGTTGGGACAATGTGTCTAGCGAAGGAAGTTTTGTTCCGCATTCCAGTTGTGATATGAATTGTCTGGAAATTCCAGATTCGATGGATAACGACCGCTGCGTATGGCGACGCTGTTGTCGTATAGAAATTAGGAGAAGTCTTATCGCTTCGTGCAGTAGAAGAGTCTCGTAATACATCGTGACAAATTATATCAAATTGCTCAAAAAGGAGTGCATGCGATAGTTTGCAAAAAAGGTAAAATCTTAGATAGCTTTTAGTTCTCTTAAAGGCTTGTGGAGTCATGCGATTTTACAAGTGTAAACAGAATTGTCTTGCTAAGTGGATTTGTATCGTAATGTTTGATTATTTTTCATGGTGAACCTTTTTTGCGCGTGGCGCAGGGAGTCTAGGATGATTGAAGTTAAAGGTAAGTGGTGTTTGGTAACGGGAGGCTGCCGCGGTGTAGGCAGCCTTATCGCTATCGAAATGGCGAAACTCGGTGCAAACCTCATTTTGCAGGGGCGCGACAAAAGTCATGCCGACAAGGTGATTGCCGAACTGGCTCCGTATGGTGTTGAGGTCAAGGCTGTGGGTTGTAATCTGGAAAACGAAGCCGAAATTGATGCAGCTCTCGCTGAAATCGATGCCATGGGCGTGCAGGTGGACATTGTTTTTAACAACGCCGGCCTC
>CAMJNF010000086.1 GCA_946407235.1 uncultured Fibrobacter sp.
CATCTTGGATGCTTTCAATGGTATGAGCTGCATGCTTCAAAACACACAACAGATAGTCCGCATGCTTTTCGACAAGCAATGCGTCACTGCACTGGAATACCGGGGGAGTATCCAGAACAATCAAGTCATACTTATCCTTGAAAGTATCAAGGAAAGCGCTAAATCTAGAACTATTCAAAAGGCTACCCGGATTCACGACGCGGGCACCCGAACCTAAAACGTGGAATGTGTCCATTACCTTGACAACATAGTCGTCACTATAGTCTTCCTTTTCAAGCATCTCGCACAAGCCCTTCTGGCTATGCTTAAACAGATGGCCACGGCGAAGATCCATATCGACGAGCAAAACCTTCTTGCCAGACACAGCAAAAGCGGCTGCAAGGTTTGTGGAAACAAAAGACTTACCGACACCCTGTATGAGACCGGAAACCATGAGAACCTTCTTGCCTTCCGAGAAGACAGAAAATTCAAGAGCCGTACGGAGAGCACGAATGCCTTCGGCGAACGGATCATCCGGATAAGCAACAACACAAGGCTTCATCACATCGTTCAAAGTTTTTCCATCAAGCATCGGGAGCTTGCCGTAAACGCCGATACCCGTAGCCTGTTCCACTTCGCTGCTGCTGCAGACACCGTTCGAAAGCATACGGCGGATATAAACGATTAAGCATCCAAGAAGCAGGAAGGCAAATACGACACCGGCAAAAACAAGCTTGCGATTCGGCCTAGCCGGCTTGAGCGGAGCATAAGCCTTGTCCAC
This sequence comes from uncultured Fibrobacter sp., assembly GCA_946407235.1. Classification (GTDB taxonomy): domain Bacteria; phylum Fibrobacterota; class Fibrobacteria; order Fibrobacterales; family Fibrobacteraceae; genus Fibrobacter. Next base: position 761 of record CAMJNF010000086.1, read on the forward strand.
GATACGGACGTTGCCGACTTCACCAGCCTGCACCACACGCAACTGCTGAATATTGTTCAACAAGTTCGTATAAAGCTTGTTGTTCACTTCAACTTCTTCTTGCAGCGAAAGAACTTCCTGCTGCAAAACCGGCAAGCTCGAAGCGGAGCGCTGCTGCTTTGCCAATTCACGGCGGAGTCTAGCCTGCTGTTCTTCAATCGTGCGAACCGTCGGATGTTCAGCACGGAACAAACGCAAAACTTCCTGCTTTTTCTGTTCAAGTTCAATAAGGCGTTCCTGGAGCGTCACATCCTTTTCAAGATGCAGACGGGTCTCTCCCGAGAGATCGATCGTTCCCTTGGAATTGCGGAAGGACGTCAGCTTCTGTTCAGCAGAATCAAGCTTGGCCTTGACACTCGGCAACTGATCTTCGAGGAACAACAATGTCTTCTTGGCTTCGGCACTGCGCATTTCGATATTCTGTTTCAAGTATGTATTTGCAACAGTGTTCAAAATAGCAGCAACTCGGTCAGCGTAGCGGTTTTCAAGCGACACCCTGATGATGCCGGAATTCTTACCTTCTTCAGAAATGACAAGACCATTGAGAAGAGCATTTACAGCCATCTGCGGATGAACAGCCGTAAGCAAGAACGTCTGACCAACGGTCGCAGTCATAGACTTCACACAGATGACTAAAGTATCACCAGCAAACGGCTTACGATAGGTTTCACCGACCACACCCGAAAGTACGACCTCGCCCTCCAGTCCGAGCACATCGTACTTACTGGAATCTGCAGTCACACGTGCGATAAGCTTACCTTCTGCTTCCACAAAAGCGCGCGGGATGACCAGGAGTTCAAGATCCATGCGGCCTTCACGATGCATGAGGCGGTCAATCTTGTTCAGTGCAAATGCGGAATAGCAAAGCTTTTCTTCTTCAACCACCTGGTCCAGAACGACACGACTCTTGATGAGTTCCATTTCTGCAGCAGAGGGAGTAGAGACATCCAACAAGGCGCCCATTTCGCCAAGAGCGAGACCCTGTTTATTTCCCTTAACATTTACCTGAAGCAATACATCGCTCTTATAAGATGGGCGAAGCCACATCGAGACAAGGCCACCAAAAACGACGCCAATGAACAAGAAAACAAGCAAGAACTTCCACTTGCCTTTCAAGTAAATCAATATCTCAAGAATATCGATTTCGTCGTTTTCCGACTTATTCGAAGTATTCTGAGTCATTTTCTCGTTCATTAAAAAATATCTCCAAGGACGCAAGAACCAACCACATAGCGTGGTCCAATTCGGAATATAAAATAAAAAAAAAATTAACGTTTATGCTCAGAAACGTAACAATCATATGATTTTTTGATGTTTTTAGAGTTTTTTCATTCTCTAAATCAGCAAAAATCAACAACTTACGATGTAAAGGCAACCTTATCAACGGGTTAGAGCATCTAAAGTGTCGAAAAAAGGTCTTTATGCAAAATTCTAAACCGATACTTTCTGTCCAAAATCTGCGTCGTGACTTTAAAATGGGTGACGAAATTGTACACGCCCTACGTGGAGTCAGCTTTGATATTTACCCCGGCGAATTTGTGACCATCATGGGCACATCCGGCTCCGGCAAGTCCACCATGTTGAACATTCTAGGATGCATGGACCGACCGACTTCAGGGCACTATATATTAGATGGGCAACATACCGAAACTTTAAAAAGGGACGCGCTCGCCCGCATCCGCAGTCAAAAGCTAGGATTCGTTTTCCAGAGCTACAACCTGCTCAGTCGCACGACCGCAATCGAAAATGTAGAGCTCCCATTATTATATAATTCAAAAGTTTCCGCCGAAGAAAGACACCACCGTGCCATCGAAGCCTTAAAGATGGTCGGGCTCGAAAGCCGCATGAACCACTTGCCCAACCAGCTCTCGGGCGGCCAGCAGCAACGCGTAGCCATCGCACGCGCGCTCGTGAACGATCCGGTAATCATTCTTGCCGACGAAGCGACCGGCAACCTCGACACGAGAACGAGTTACGAAATCATGATGATTTTTCAGGAACTCCACCGGCAAGGGAAGACCATCGCCTTCGTGACTCACGAACCTGACATTGCCACTTTCAGCGGAAGGACCATCACACTCCGCGACGGTTTACTGAAAAAAGATGTCACTAACGAAAAAGTGCAGGACGCGAAGACCGCATTCGAAGCACTCCCACCACCGGAAACATTTGACTAATTCGGAAGTCGGAATTATGAATTAGGAATTAATCTTAATCATCATTCCGCTTTCCAATTAAAACATCATTCCTAACTCCGAAATCCTAATTCCGAATTGCCCTATGAATCCATTTACTCTTGCTAAAATCGCACTCCGCGCATTGTTCCGCAACCGCATGCGCACATTCCTTTCGGTGCTCGGCATCGTCATCGGTGTTGCAGCCGTCATCACCATGGTCGCGATGGGCGAAGGTTCCAAAAAATCCATCAAGGAACAAATGACCGCGATGGGCACGAACGCCATTACTATCATGCCAAACCAAAGCCGCCGCGGAGGCGTACAGTCTGAATCTTCCGAAATGCTAGAAGAAGAAGACGTCATCGCCATCCGCCAAAACGCCACATACATCAACGGCGTGTCACCGATGGTCACTGTTGGCGGGCAGGCCATTGTCGGGAACAACAACTCCCCCACTTCGCTTTCAGGCGTTTCTGCCGACTACCTCAAAATCCGCAACTACGAAATTGAAGATGGCGTGATGTTCGACGACGAAGCAGACCGCATGGCTAAAGTCTGTGTTATCGGTCAGACCGTCGTTAAAAATCTTTTCCCCGACGGAAATCCCATCGGCAAAACAATCCGCTACAAAAGCATTCCGCTGAAAGTCATCGGGACACTCAAAACAAAAGGTTCCGGCGATTTCGGGCAAGACCAGGATGATGTGATTTTCACTCCGTACCAAACCGTAATGAGGCGCTTTTCCGCGACAACAAACATTCGACAGATTTACGCGAACTCTATAGGTGAAGGCTATGCCGCAAAAGCCACCGAAGAAATCATGACCATTTTGAAGGAGCGCCGCAACTGGACAAAACCGACCGACCCGTTCCGCGTATTTACACAGGAAGAAATGATCCAGATGGTCACAAGCACCTCCGATATGCTCTCGCTCGTGCTGACCGCCATCGCAGGAATTAGTTTGTTTGTTGGCGGTATCGGCATCATGAACATCATGTACGTATCGGTCACCGAACGCACCAAGGAAATCGGACTTCGCATGGCCATTGGCGCACGTGGTCGCGACATTCTCTTGCAATTCCTTTTTGAATCCGTCATCATCAGCTTGCTCGGTGGCGCCATCGGAATTGCACTTGGCATCGCCGCTTCAGAAACTGTAAAACTCGCGATGAACTGGCCCATGAGCGTTTCCGTGACAAGCGTCGTCGTGAGCTTTGGCGTGTGCTTTGCCACCGGCGTATTCTTTGGATGGTATCCGGCTCGCAAGGCAAGCCGCCTTGACCCAATTGAAGCATTGAGATTCGAATAACATTAAGCTCACAAAGACTTCAGCAGCAACGCCAACGATTCCCGCACAAGCGGGAATTTTTTATTATTAAATGCTTGAAATAAGGAGGAAAAATGACTCGCAACAAAAAAGCACGAATCCTTGCATCTTGCACAGCTTTAGGAGCGTTTTCTGCATCCATCGCCTTTGCAGCCTCAACCCCATACGACTTAATTCGACCGACATGGCCATTGAGCTGGGACGCGAAGGTTTTCGAAAAATTTGATACTTCGGTCACCCAGAAAAAAGGGATGCTCCCGAAAGAAGCAACGCCAGCAAACTTCAAAGCCGGCGAACCGATGCCCGACACTTTGGACCAGGCGTACTTCGATGCTATCAACACCAAAATTTCGCCAATCCGCGTAAACCAGGCCGGCTACCTCGAAAGCGACAACGAACGACAGTTCTACTTTGTCGGCTCCTCCGCCACAGATTTCGAAGTTGTTGACGCCTATGGCAAATCGCTCAGCAAAAAAGTAACCGGGACATTCACCAAAAGCGAAGCCGAAACAGAAAGCGGCTGGACAATCATCGCAGGCACAAACGCAAACACAGCTGACCAAAGACGCTACAAGGTGGAATTCTCGGGGCCTTCTGGCAAAATCTTTATCGGAAAAATTCCGCAAACAGTCCCTACAAACAAGCGACTAAGAATCAAGGTCGGCGACGAAATTTCAAGCACATTCATTGTAAGCGACAATGTTTATTCGATGGTCAAAGACGCAAGTCTCAAATTCTTTGGCATCCAGCGCAGCGGCAATTCTGAGTCCTGGTTCCATGGCCCAAGCCACATGAAAGACGGCGGCGGCCCCATCGTGACAGAAGCAAAAGATGTCCGCGGGACATTCGACGAATCCCGTGCTGGGACACTTACAGGCGGCTGGTATGACTGCGGTGACCACCTCAAGGAATCGCAGACACAGGCGTTCGCCTTTATGGCCTTGGCCGTAATGTCAGCCACCAACCCATCAAAGGATGTAGACCACTACGCTTACAATCAAGCTGATTTCGTAAACACCGATAAGGTGCCTGACGTATTACGCGAAGCAAAGCACGGTGCAGACTTTTTCTTGAAAGCGTATAATTTCGCCAAGGGCGTTATTGACGACATGCCCGTTTCCATCGGCAATTTCGGCAGCGATCATGGTTTATGGACGCGCCCGGAAGTCCAAGATAATTTACCCACAGACAACTCTTCTGCAGCAACAGACCGAGGCGGCCCCGCCACTAGAAATGTCCGCCTCGGAGAACTCGGATCCAACATTGCGGGCGAAATCGCGGCAGGCCTTGCCATCTTGAGCAAGGACTACGCAAAATACGACAAGAAATTTGCGGACAGTTGCTTGACTGTTGCCGAAAAGATGTACGACTTTGCAAAGGCTCTTGCTCAAGGCAAATCGACCTACGACGGCGACAAAAAGTTCAAGAACAACACGCAAGCCAAAGGCTGGGGCTCTCCCGCCTACAACGGCAATAACGAATTCAACGATGACTTGGCTCTCGCCTCAGTAGCTCTCCTGTACGCCACCGGCAAAAAACAATATGCCGATGACATGATCCGCACCAAGAATCTTGTGAGCGGTCAAACACTTGGCGACGGAGCAGGCTTCTTTGAAGGCGGATGGTTTGTCACAAGCGACAAGGCTTTCCTGAAAAACACAAAGAACACCAACTGGGCAAATTCATACACCTACGCCCTGTACGCTTTGTACAAATTAATTCTCGCTGATAAAACCAAAGCCACAACCGAATACGGCCTCACCGATGACGAACGACTCGCCGCTATCGAAGATTGCCTTGCGAATATGATTGCAAACCTTGGCGATATAGGCAATTACAAAGGAGGTTCAGTAACACTCCCTGCTGGAGATATCGTCATCAAGCAAAACAAAGTCTCATACGATCCCATTTGGTACGACATGATGACGGATCAGGATTGGAATTTCAACCGCTATCAAATGGGCAATATTTTCGAAGTGCTAGCATACTCCGATGTAGCAGCCGATATTGAAAAGCAAGGCATCACGTTCCCCAAGATGGCTCAGGCCGACTTAAAGGTTAACGAGATGAAACAGCTCGGCATCAACCAGCTGAACTACATGCTCGGCGTGAACCCTTGGGACATTTCCTTTGTATATGGCATTGGCGACAAAAACGACGCCCACCCCCACCACAGGGCATCAAACCCCGAAGGAAGAAACACCTCAAGCATCAGCTATAAATACACCTGCCCGGTCGGAGCGCTTTTCGGAGGACCCGTCCCCACTGATAAAAATACCTGGGTTCCCGAAGGAATGAGCTGGGAAGACTATCACATCTCAGAAACCTGCCTTGATGCCTCTACCGTCCTTTTGTCGGCTCTTACCATCGTTAGCAACGGCGGCAACGACTATTACGAAAAGAAATGCGACAACTGCAAAACCAATGCATCACCATTTACGGACGGTGCATACGCAACAGCATACCATTACACATGGCAAGAGGCCGATGCCTTCAGCATCAGCATTTTCAATGAATCCATGGAAACACTGGACAGCGTCACCGCGTATATATACGTCGACGCAACCGAAGACGACATTAAATCCTGCGGCCTTAAACTCAATGTCGATATATGCCAAAAACGTGATATTGTCGGGCTCAGCAACTCGTGCCCAATTTCGAGTAGCGAAATCAACAATTATATTAAAGAAAACGGCCCTCAAAAAGTGGAAGGAACGGAAAACAAAGACAAGAAAACGTACACATGGGCGCAAGCAATTCCTATAGGAACAATTGACCTCGGCAGTTACATCAGTTTTAACGTTATAGCCTATTCGGGATTGAAATCCGACGGGAAATGCGTATCAACGAGCGAACCCTCTAAAATCAAGATGACTGACAGCTGGAGCTTCACGAGCCACGCCGAAACCAAGGATGCCCCCGCATACGACGGCGCACCTGACTGGAAAAAGGACGATGGAGATTTCCAGACCGCACCCAAGGATCCGTACATCGTCATTCGCAACAAAGATTCGCTCTTGTGGGGCTACGGCCCAGCCAAGACAACCGATGACCGCGTAGGCTTCGTGAATGTAGTTAACGCTAGCAAAGCCCGCATGCTGTTGAGCGACAACAGGCTCTTTGTCTTAACGACCGCACAAGGAACAAAGACCTTGAAGCTCTTCGACATGATCGGAAACCAGCTTTTGGAGGAATCCTTCGACGGCTCTCGCGCAGAAGTAAACCTCGCAAATATCCCGCATCGCGGGACACTGGTAGCAAGAGTCATGCAAAACAACAAGGCCCTCTCGACAAAGGCGTTTAAAGTGAAATAGGTATTAGGTTTTAGGGATTAGGAAAAAACAGGCGGGCATACGTCCGCCTTTTTACATTCTCTGTAAATAAAAAAAACAACACTTTTTTATTTTCTCCCATCTCCCGTCTCTCGTCTATAAGCTATTTTAAAATCATGAATTTTCTTGAATTTTTACAACCGATGCCGGTCGTGGGCATTCTCCGCGACATTCCTCAGGGCGCCGAAGAAGCGTGCGTGAACGCATCTGCAAAATGCGGACTTAAAGCGATTGAAGTTACAATGAACACCGCCGCCGCCACTGAGATTATTACAAAGCTCAAGTCTATTGCAAAGCCGCTCGGCATTAAAGTCGGTGCAGGCACTGTACGCCATGGAAGCGATGTGGAAAAAGCAATTTCTGCAGGCGCCGAATTCATCGTCACACCGAACACGCGCCACGAAGTCATTCGACTCTCGAACACAGCGGGCATACCGATTATCCCGGGCGCACTCACCCCGACCGAAGTGCAGAAGGCTTACGACCTGGGCGCTACAGCCATCAAAATTTTCCCGGTGAATTGCGTAGGCGGTCCGGAATATATCAAGGCACTGCGCGGTCCGTTCCGCGACATCCCGCTGATGGCATGCGGTGGTGTAAATGCAGAGAACGCGGCAAGCTATCTCAAGGCAAGTGCCAATCTGCTTTCGTTCGGCGGAAGCATCTTCAATGCGGACCTCATGAAAGCTGGCGACTGGGCAACCATCAAGACAAAGATGCAGAAGCTGCTCGATGCAGTCAAGGCCGCGATTGCGTAACAGCCTAGTATAACAATTGCAAAATAGCCGCGGAAAATTCCGCGGCATTTTTAATTCCGAACTCCGAATTCCTAATTCCGAATTATCAACTGCGTCCCGCGCGCATTTTGCGTTTGCACTCATACATGGAGGCATCCGCACTGCGGAGCATTTCATCCATATCCTTGTAATCTTCGTCAGAACTTGCGGTACCATAGGCAAAGCCAACCGTCTGGTCGACAATCGTAAGCGCTCTCACGGATTCTTGCATTCTCTCGGCGCAAACAAACGCGCCCTTCAAGTCTGTATCAGGACAAATAACCAAGAACTCATCGCCGCCCATTCGGAACAACATATCTGATTCACGAAGCAATTTGTTGCATGCCGTAACAACAGAGCGGAGCAGCAAGTCACCAGCCAAATGTCCATGTTGGTCATTAATCTTTTTCAGACCGTTCAAGTCAAAATAAACTATCGAGAAATTCGTTCCATAGCGTTTGCTACGTGCAAACAATTCTCGCAGCGAGCAAATCGCATGGCGGCGGTTATACGCGCCCGTCAAATCGTCCGTCAAAGAGATTTCGCGCAAGTTTCGAAGCGAACGAGCTAGGCGCAGATGCACACCGATACGCGCAAGCAAAATATCGGGCGCAGCAGATTTACACACAAAGTCAGAAGCACCCGACTGGAAACCCTGCGTTACACTTTCTTCATTTTCTTGATTCGTAAGGAATATAATGGGCAAATCATCCAGAGGGAAATGTTTGCGGATATTCAAGCAAACTTCATAGCCGTTCATTTCAGGCATATTAACGTCAAGCAGCACCAGCTCTACAGAATTATTGAGCAAGTACTCCATTGCTTCGGCACCGGATTTGCAACCAATAACCTCGTAACCCACTTCTTTGAGAACGTCCGAGTCTCTTTTCAACTCGACTTCGTCATCATCGACGATAAGAATCTTTTCCTCGACCATTTTGTCTCCTTATCATCCTAACACTCATTCCGAGCTAAAAGATAATATTACTCGAGGAACTCTATCGGCGGATTTGATTCAACCAGCCCCATTTCAGCGGCTAATTTGAAGAAAATAGCTAGCGATTGTTTGCGTTCTTCCGTAAAATGGTAATCCAGGACGCTAAAATAGTCTTCGATAAGAGGGCGCGGCAAATTCACCGGATATTTTGCCAGCCACAAATCCAACGCCTGCGAGGGATTTTCGCGGAACTCCCGGATGCTAGTCTCCAGGCGCACCATGTAATCATCGAGAGTCGGTCTCAACTGCGGCTGAAGCGCCTCTTTTGAAATGAGCCATGCGCCAAACACAAAAGGTAACCCTTGCCATTCCTGCCAGAGAGTTCCCAAGTCATAACTGAAAGCAAAACGGTGGCGTTCATTTTCTTCTAGAGCCAAGTCGCCAATCAAAAGGCACGCATCATCGGTCGATTCGGCTGCAAGCCCCGGCACATATTCAGGATGCAGGCCATAACGACTTTCAAGCAAAATTCGCAATAACGTAACAGAAGTTTTGCTTTGCGAAGTCATGCGGATACGCATTCCCGAAAGTTCTTCGATCGGATAACGCGAGAAAAGCTTAACCGACCGCACTTCAAAAGAACACGACGTACAAAGCGATGGTGAAAGCACAAATGCGCCCGGTTTTTGCGCGAAAGTAATCGACGATGCCGGGGAAAGATGAATGGAACCATCTTTTAGGCCTGCGCAATGCGCGCTCGGTGGACCATCGACAAAAGCCACCTCCGGAATTTCGTTTTCACGGCCTACAGAATTAAAGAAAAACGGTGCACAGACTAAAAAAGGGATTCGACCAACACGAAGAGTCATGTAAAAAAGTTAAATTTTTGCGCGTGGCGAAATTGTATGCCACTTCAAAAACAAACCGATTAATTTAAAAGTTAATGGCTAAAGAATAATGGCTGTATTTCACGTGAAGAAAACCTCGCTCGGCGACGACCAGACTAGTCTCGTTTTCAAGGGCAAGATTGTAGAAGGACCCATCAGCAAGGGTATGACCATCGAAATTCCTGTAACCCAGGAAGCCGTCATCAAAATGAAAATTTACGATGTCGTTCAGTTCGACAAGCAAAAGGACGAAGACAAGAAGGTGGGCCTTGTTGTAGATTTTTATAACCTTCCCGACGATATGGAAGTCATCATGGACTTGAATATCGCCGATGAAGATTTAAACATCGTAAACGAATAACCTGTTCATTCAAATCGGCTGTCCGGCAGCCAAAGTATGGGATACACGCATGAATAAAGAAAGATTGCGCGGAGTGAATTTGGGCGGATGGTTCAGTCAGGTAGACTGTATCGAAGAAAAGGACCCCGTCGGTTTTCCGGGAGTGGTCGGACACATCAAAACGTTCCTCGGAACAAGCGATTTTAAACGCATCCACGATGCGGGGTTCAACCACGTTCGCTTGCCAGTGGATTATTTTAATTTATTCAAAGGCAGCGAACTCAAGCCGGACGAAGAAATCTTCGCTTTACTCGACAAGGCTCTCAAGGACATTCAGGACGCCGATCTTGATGTGATTCTTGATTTGCACAAGTGCCCGGGTCACGATTTTCACCTCGCCAGCAATCACGAGCAAGCTTTCTTTGCCGATGCGAACGCCCGCAAAGACACGCGCAAGATTTGGGCTTTCATGGCCGAACGCTACAGCTCCATGCCGCGCGTGATGATGGAACTCTTGAACGAACCGGCCGCAAGCGATTCCAAGGTTTGGGACAAAGTCAAAGACGAAATCTTCTGGGAAATCCGCAAGCATGCCCCGAAGAATACAATTGTCGTAGGCGCCAACAAGTGGAACAGCGCAAGAGAATTCGAATTCTTGACACCGCTCGATGACGACAACGCCATCTACAGTTTCCATACTTACACGCCAGTGACGTTTACGCACCAGGGCGCCGCCTGGATTGACGATCCGTTCTTCAAGATTGAACGCCCGTGGCCAGGCGATTACGCCGCACCGAAAACAGACGGAAGAACGCGACTCCATGTGGAATTTGGCAAGTGGGACAAGGCCCAGTTGCAGGCGAGCATCCAGAACGCTCTTGATTTCCGCGCCAAGTATGACTTGCCCGTAAGCTGCAATGAGTTCGGAGTTTACGTACAAGTTCCCCGCAAGTATCAACTCGCCTGGATGCGCG
>CAMJNF010000087.1 GCA_946407235.1 uncultured Fibrobacter sp.
TTGAGCCGAGCGGTACTAATAGCCCGTGAGACGCTTTTCCTTTCTTTCAACGATTTGGTTCATCCGCTGCGTGAGCAGCCCGGACCCGCCTAGCTTCGGCATTCTGGCGATTGCAAAAAGTTTGGTTCCATGCAAGAGTTTGTTTCAGCGGTTATCGAGTGAGGGTCACACCCGTTCCCATCCCGAACACGGAAGTTAAGCCTCAGATCGCCGATGGTACCTGGCCCCCGGGCCCGGGAGAGTAGGTCGCCGCTGGATTCTCGGGGCCCCCTGCCAAGACGGCAGGGGGCCTCTTCGTTTTTATGCGTACCGCTCCGCCTGGCGGCTGCGCTCTCGCCATTACGGCCGGTCAGTACCGGCCGCCCATGGCTCGCAGCCCCTTGAGCGGAACGCCCGGGGGGCCCTTTCTTTTTTTGTGCACTCCCGCGCAATCCCGCTCCAGCTCTGTCATGCCGGCCTTGAGCCGGCATCGCCATATGTTTCCCCCGCGAATCCCGTTCCCGCACTGTCGCCCCGCACCCGTTGCGGGGCCGCCATTCCCGTCCCGCGTGTCTCGCGGCTACATACACATTTTCGCATTGCATCGCTATCCCCGTTCCGCGCATCCCCAAATGCACACCCCGCTATAAATCTCTAGCATCTAATGGCTATTAACTAGTAACTCATAACTAGTAACTTATTTTGTATATTCCATACAAATGACTAGAATTTCCGCATACATCCTGTTTTTCTCCCTTTTCCTCCTTGCGGCCTGCGACAGCGCCAAGAATGAATTCGATACATTGAAAGAGGGTGAAATACTCCTCGATGTCAATACAGAAGAGTACTCATTGAACGGAATGGTTCTCGGTAAGACTGCTACCGATATTTCCGTTATTGATGATGTCATTGACAAGCCTCTTTACAAAGAATTGTGTGACACAAGAGGAAAGTTTTTGGAAGAAGCTTTAGGGAATGGTGAGTCTATAGATATATTTGAATTAGCCAAGTTACATGTTGATGATAACCTTTCCTACGTAGATTTTTATAAAGTCTTATCTTCAATGTACTTCTGTGGATATTCTGATTTCAACATTGCGATTGGGACTAATTATAAGGATGTTTTTCAGTTAAGTATTCCTACAACCGATTATATGTGGTGTGGCCTTGTTATTCAGCGAATGAAAGGTCTAAGATATAAGTACTTGCGTAACCGTCAAAAGTTAACGCTAGCTGAAATGTCAGAGATAGATGTTAAGGATAGAGAGTGCGTCGAAGATTATGAAGGGCTTGATTTGCTATTGTCGTTTTATCCTAAATACGATGGCAAAACTTATGTCGTTAGTTTGAATGAAGCCTATTTTAATAAGGGTAGCCGTTTTGATGGCTATAACTTCTATACATTTAACAACGATGCTGATTTGTGGAAGTTTATTGAAGATGTCCGTTTGAGGGTGGATCGCCTAACAGAAAAGAAGCCAGAAACAAAACAGGATAGGGTTCTAAGGTTACTTGTTGATGCAGTAAATGGTCCAAATAAAGTAATGTTAGCTTTTCAAAAAGACGTGCTGATGAAAGATATTGCCCCTATAGTCAAAAAACTAAATACTTACGGGTATAGATTAGCGTTTTCGATAGTTGATAGCAATTAAAATTGCTATTCTTTGTCGCATGAATCCTAGAATATCCTTTGTACTGCAGATGTCGCCTTCGACCTTTTATGAAAACTTAGGGCCGATTGCGCGTAATTTGCTTGAAGGATTGAATGTTCTTTTAGCTTCTGAACAGGTGAAGTGCTCAATCTATTTGGATGGTCCGATGATTGATGCTCTTTACAGTGTGGCAAAGCCATTGATGTTTGGCAAAATCCAGAATGCTATTCGGAATGGCGTTTTGGAATTTTTGGGCGGTGGTTATTACGATCCGATGCTTCCGCTTTTTCCTGAAGATTTGCAGACGATGCAACTCGAGCTGCACCGCAATTTCTTGAAAAAGGTTTTTGGAGCAGAACCGCAGGGATATTTCAATTCCTCGCTGGTTTGGGAACCCGGCATGGCCGATGTTTTGGAACGTTCGCGCTTTGATTATGCGCTGGTGACTGAATCTGCAGTGCAGGATGCGCTTGGCCGTTCAACGCCTGTTTCCGGTTGGTTCACTCTTGAAGACCGCGGTGCGCTTATCCGCATTGTCCCGGTTTCGGAACAACTTTCGAAAGCGATTGCCGAAGATAATCTTGCTTGGCGTAGCATTGCAGAATTGTATTGTCGCGATGGCAAGTCGGCTGTTGTGCTTATGGATATCCCGTCGGAGCCTACGGAGATTAGGGATTTCTTTGGACGTTTTGTGGACTTTGTCGAGACGAACGAGGTTCAGACTAGAACGGTTGGTTTTGCTGTGGACCAGCTCGAAACTTGCGGTTCGCTCAGTTTTCTTGTTTCTGCAGGGCGCAAACTAGGACTTCCTTCAACGGCTCGCACTTGTCGAGAGCTTTTGATTCGCCGTCCTGAAATCAATTTGCACCACAAGACTTTCCTGAATTTGTACAGGAGAGGCCGCAGTTTGCTTTCAGGAAAAAAATGGCTTGAGTTCTGCCATTCGCTTTTGCCTGCTATGGCTCCGCTTTATTTCAGGGATGTGTTCAATCGCTCGGGTATGCGTTCCATGATGGTTCGCAAGCGTTCGAATAAGCTTTTGATTGCGGCATCGCAGATTCTCGATGACCTCACGGGATTTTCAGGTCTTCGCGTTGACGTATGTGATTATTTGCTTCGTGGAAAGAAAGTTCTTTTTTGCGAAAATCCGGAATCCTCTTACTTGCTCGACTGTCGCTTTGGCGGTGCGCTCCGCGCCTTGAACTACAAGGGCGCACAAATCAATTTGGTGAATACTTGGCGCGATGATGGCGAACCTTCGTTTGCTTTCTTGGACTGCCTGTTGCCAAACTTCGATTTTACTCCGGTCAAGCTGGAACAAATGTTGTATGACCGCAAGCATTTGCTAGCAGACCCTTACGACTATCGCATTCTGCGTACGGACACGGGTACGGAGATTATGCTCGATGAAGAACAGGGGTTTGCAAGCGAAGAACGTAAGGCATTGTTCAGGATAAAGAAGGTCTTTACCTTCCAGGGCGATGCAGCCAAGTTTACGGTTTCGTATGCCATCGATAATCTCGCGTACGTGAATACCAAGGGCTATTTCGGAACGATTCTAGAACTAGGTCTTTTGTCGCGTGGTGATGTCAACAAGGTCTTGGTTGATGGAAAAAATCTCAAGTGGAACATGGAAGAACCTCTTTTGTACCCGGATGGAAAGTCTCTTGAAATTCGCGATGAGAAGGGTGGTTGTGTGTTCCGTATGGCTTTTGACCGTTCAACGTCTATCTTTGTCGGTCCTATTTTTGGTGCGACCTCGTCGGCTGCTCCGCAAGCATTCCAAGGCATTCGCGTGTTTCCGTTCTGGAATGCTCCATTCAATGTGCTTGACCGCAAGGCGTTCAAGATTTCTGTGTCGGTAACCAAGAGGTAGGCTGTGCGGGCTGACTTGATTGACATTCAAGTGGAAGATCGTGGCGAGGAAGTTGAAATCTCGTTGTACGGCATTCTTGGAGAATACCAGCTTTCGGCGGTTCGTGAAAAACTCGAGATGCTTGTGCGCGGACCAGGCGTTTTTTTCTTTGTGAATCTCCAGAACGCTCGCTTTACGACGGATGCTTACCGCAGTTTGTTCCTTGAAATATTGAACTTGGTCAAGCAGCAAAAAGCGACACTCATCCTGATTTTTGATAGCGAAGAACTGCATTCCTATTTTGAACGTTACCGCAACATTTTTGAAATTTATAAGAGCCGTGAGGCATACCGCAAGTCCGGACTTTCCAAAAGGGTTCATCTTGTTGGTTTGCATTACGAGAAAAGGTCGATTAGCCTTTCTCCCGGTTTTGCAATATCGGTAGCGCTTTTCTTGATTGGTTGGGCTGTTACGTTGTTTGTTATTGTCGTTGGGCAGGGCCGAGAAATCTCGGACAAGCAGGCGCAAATTACAGCTTTGGAAAGCCAAAAGGCCCGCTATATCCGCGAAATAGACCGCTTGGAATCGGCAATCGGCCCGATGCGTAAACTTGGAGTGGTGCAAGACACGACGTTGCTGAGTTCTTTCGGCGCCATTCAGGATTGGGTTACTTATCTAGAATATTTGGAGAAGACTCGACGTGAAAAATAGCGTTCGACTCTCTTCCATGAGCGTAAGCGTTCTTTATATCATCGGATTCGCTGTGCTGTTCTTTTTTGCGAGCGAATGGTATTCGAACAGCGTTAAACTTGAAAAATTAGCATACAGGGAGCGGCTACTACATAATGACATGCAGCATTTGGAAGTCGTGGGCAAGTGGACGCTCGATTATGTGAAAATCGAAAAGGCCCTCACGTACATGCTGGGTGACCGTCTTTCAGAGGTGAGCTTCCGTATCTTGGCTGAGCATTTGTGGCAGATTTCGCAGTCGTATTCACTTGACCCCCTGATTATCCTTGCTGTGGTGGCTCAGGAAAGCCGCGGCAATCCGTATGCTCGTGGGCGATTCCAGACGGGAAAATTTTCGGGTGCGCTAGGCTTGATGCAGATAAAGTTGGAAACTGCAAAAAGCATTGGTCGCAGGTTTGGACTTGTCATTGAAAGTGAAGAGGATTTGTTGCGGCCGGAGGTGAACGTGGTTGTGGGTTCTGCTTACTTGATTCGCCTTATCGGGAAGTATAACAATTGGAGAGAGGCTCTTGTGGCGTATAACCTTGGGCATGCTGCAGTTGATAAACTTCTTGAAAAGAATGCCCCGCTTCCGACATTTTATTATGAAGGCGTTGTGGCAAAATATAAGGACTTAGTGGCTCATTGCTCGTTTTGAAGAGTAGTCTGACAAATTTTTTTTTCTAAATTCTAGCTGTGATTAGGAAT
The DNA here is from genome assembly GCA_946407235.1 of uncultured Fibrobacter sp. Classification (GTDB taxonomy): domain Bacteria; phylum Fibrobacterota; class Fibrobacteria; order Fibrobacterales; family Fibrobacteraceae; genus Fibrobacter. The sequence continues at coordinate 4,924 of CAMJNF010000087.1, forward strand.
TTTCTTTTTATTCTTGTAATGACGGGGGCCGCCTTGGCTGGCGAAGTCCGTTATGATTGTTTGCGCTTTGTTGAACAGGGACTTACGAGTGACCCGCAGATGGAAGAACTGCGTTACGGCACCGAAGCCAAGAAAAATAAGATTAAGTCGCTCAAGTCCGAAGTCATTTTGCCTACGTTCTATGTGTCGATGATGGTGGGGCCTGCACCGGGTCTCAAGGAATACAACGATTACTATTTCAATCAGTCTGGGGACACCTTGGGTGTTGAAAAGGCTGAAAAATATGATTTTTCTAGAATGGGACCGTTCTGGGGAGTCGAGGCAAAGTTTGTCCAGCCACTAAACCTGGGACAGTACCGCACAGGTAAAAAGGCTTTGGAAGCGGATCTTCAGCAAAAGACCTTTGAAATTGAAAACTTGACGCTTAAGAAGGAAGTTGAACTCCAGAGCTATTATTACAACTATCTCCTTGCTCTTGAGATGAAGCGCATTGCTGCCGATGCACAAAAGCAGGTGGACAAGGCGTATGACCAGCTCGAAGAAGCTTTGGACGAAGATGAACCGACGGTTTCGCAGACGGATCTTTTGAACTTAAAGGCTAAAATGCACACCGTAAAGGAAGGTGTGATCGAGGCTGACCTTGGCATGAAGCGTGTGCAACTGGCTATTCGTTTTGCTCTTGGCTTGCAGGAGGGCGATTCTTTTGCCGCCGAAGATACGATCCTTGCGATGAGACCGGAACCGATGCCGACGGAAGAGCTGGTTCGCGAATGGACTATCAAGCACAATCCTGAATTGAAGCAGCTCGAAGTGGGGTTACGTGCCCGTCGATTCCAGATGGACTTGGCTGAGGCTAAACTTGCTCCCGAGTTCTTTGTCATGGGACAGTTTGAGTATGTGAAAAGCTGGGCCGGAAACCGTAATGTATTGCAGAAAAATGCCTTTGCCCAAGATGCAGTGAACAAAATTTCTGGGCTTATTGGTGTTGGTTTGAGATATCGCTTGAATTTCTGGAAAGGCTGGGAAGACTATCGTCAGGCGAGAACAGAATATCGTGGTCTTAAACTGAAGGAAAATTACGCCGCGGATGGACTTGTAGCCAAGGCTGTTGAACAGTATTATCAGGTTGTTGCTGCCAAGGGAAAGCTTGATGCTTTGCGTGAAAGTTTGCGTGCAACAGAATCGCTTTTGAAAGATGCTGCCATGAAATACGACCTCGATAAGTCCCAAACTAGCGCGCTTGTTTCGGCCTATACGCAGAATATAACCATGCAAAAAGATTATTATTTCGCAGTTTGCCGATATAACGTCGAATTTGCCGGATTAGTGGCAAAGATGGGGTTGTCTATTCAGCAGTATAATTCGTATTTTAATAAAAAATGAGGAGTATTAAGATGTTTAAGAAAATATTGGTTGTCATTGCTTGCGCTTCGTTTTTGTCTTTTGCTGCCGAAGATCCGGTATCTGTCGTGAAGAGCAAGGACGTTGAACTGCAGAACATCATCAAAAAGTCGAAGCGTACCGCTAAGGAAACGGAACGCGTCAAGAACCTTTTGAATGATTCTTTTGACTTTGCGCTTTTGGCCAAAAAGTCTCTTGCTGCAAGTGACTGGAAGGCTCAGGATGAAGCTTCCCAGCAGAAGTTTGTGGCGGAATTCCAGCGCATGGTTCGCAATTCCAGTGCAAACCGCTTGGAGCTGTACCGTGCCGATTCTACGATTTATGAACCGGCCAAGATGAAGGGCACGGATGACGCTCGCGTTATCGCCCACTTGTGGAACAAGGGCAAGGAATCGGTGCTCGAATACAAGATGACGATTGTGAACGGCAAGTGGAAGGCTTGGGACTTGGTCATCGATGACCTTTCGACTGCTCGCAACTACAAGGAACAGTTCAGCAAGATTTTGAAAGACAAGAGCTTTGCCGAATTGATCGACATTATCAGCAAGAAGGCTGACGAAGCCGAAAAGTAAATGGGCTTCTTTTCCTGGCTCTTCTGTTCTATTCTCGTTGTAGCGCTTGTGCTACTGCTATTCCCGTTTTCTGTTCGTATTGAATTTGAAGCTGGGGAACGCGGTGCGCGGGCGCTGTTCTTTTTTTTCAAGAAAAAAGTTTACGAGTGCAAGAAAAGCTGGGGAAAAGGTTTAGACGAGAGACGAGAGACAAGAGACGAGAAAACTGAGGACGTCGAGAGTCGGAAGTCGGAAGTAGGCAGTGAAGAACGAGAGCTATCGACGGAGAAGGCTGAGGAGAAAGACGAGTGTGGTGCGGGATTAGAGGACAAAAACTTGGTTAGTCCAAAGGCCGGGTGTCATCCTGAGCAGAACGAAGTGGAGTCGAAGAATCTAGAGTCGCAGTCATCCTCGACCGTCAGGGAGGGGAACCATAATGTCTCGGATTGTAATTGCGAAAAAGATCCAGTGAAATCTAATGCTAGTAGCGAGAGTGCGCCGATTGAAGCCGTCGCGAAAAAGCCCGTAGAAACTCCGAAAACGGAACCGATGGAATTAGGAATTAGGAAGTCCTCGCCGGTTGTTGAAGTTGCGGAATCTGCGAAGACCGATGATGAGAAACCCGCCGAAGATAAAAAGCCGAAAAAAGAAAAACGCAAACTTTCGGATCGTGAATTTTGGACCATCCTCTTGACTCCAGACTTGGATGCCAGGGCTTTTAGGTATGTGTTGAAAATTCTTGGTGCAGTGTTTTCGCTGTTCCGCATTCGCTTTTATGATTGCTTTGTTGAAGGCATCCAAACGGATTATCAGACCATGGGCTATGTTGCGGCTGTAAACGGATTTCTGAAAGCTTACCCGTACGTTGGCGATTGGGATTTGAGAATGGACTGGTGCCGAGAAAAGGAACTTCGTGCGGCAGGAACCGTTCGATTGAGCATCACCTTGCTTCGCGTTTTCTGCTTTGTGCTTGAAACGCTTGTGCTTGCTGGAATTTTGGCGTTCAGCTTTTGGCGCCGTCGTGCACGAGTGATTAAAACAAATGAACTCCCGGAATTGGGTTTTGTTCGCAAAAAGATTCTGAATATTATTTTGGAGGACTGATGGCTGTTTTGACTTTGGAACGTTTACTTGCCTCGATGGGCTTTGGTAGCCGCAAGGATGCTCGTGGCCTGGTTCGCATGGGACTTGTGGAACTAGATGGCAAGGTGCTTGATGATCCGTTTATGGAGTTCAAGGAACGTCCGGAGTTTATTACGGTAAACGGTGAAGAAGCTCCGACGGTGGAAAAGTTGTACGTGATGCTTTACAAGCCAACGGATGTAGAATGCAGCCATAATGCTCGTGACCATAAGCCTGTGTACGATTTGCTACCGGAACGCTTTACGGCAATGGGCATCCAGTCCGTCGGGCGCTTGGACGCGGATTCTTCGGGACTCTTGCTGCTCTCGAATCAGGGGGACTTTATCCACAAGGTTGAAAGCCCGAAGAAGGGACTTTGGAAAAAGTATCGCGTGACGCTTGCTCGGCCGTTTACTGATGCGCAGAAGGCGGAACTCTTGGCGGGCGTGATGCTCAAGGACGAACGACGTCCAGTGCTGGCTCGCGAGATTGAAGTGAATGGAGATGTGGTGGACATCTCGATTGGCGAGGGGCTGTACCATCAGGTTCGCCGCATGTTTGCTGCGGTTGGGAACCACGTCGAGACGCTTGAACGCATTGCAATTGGACCGGTTGTTCTGGATCGAACGCTGGGCGAGGGCGGCTGGCGGTTCCTCACAGAAGAAGAAGTTGCTGCGCTGTCGTAATAAAGGAGATGCCCGCTCAGTGGCGGGCATGACAGTGAAAAAGAAAAGCCGGCGTTCAAGCCGACTTTTTCGTATCAGGCGTGAAAGCCCGATTTTGCAGGTTTAATGTTCTTTTAGATCGATTCGAAATCGCTATCTACGTGAACGATTTCATTTTCTTCTTCAAGTTCCGGTTGCACGGAGGCTTCGCCGAGGATGCCTTCGAGCGAATTGATTTTGTCCTTAATGTCGTTGCTGAACTTGAATGTCGGGACCAGGCGTTCGTCGATGAGGACAGTTTCGCCAGTGCGGGGGTTGCGTGCCGGGCGAGCCTTGCGGGGCTTGCAGGCGAACGTGCCGAAACCACGAATTTCAATAGTGTTGCCTTCGATAAGCTTCTCGCCGAGGAGGTCGAGGAACTGTTCGACTACAATTTTAATATCATTGCGCACAAATCCGGTGGATTTGGCGATTTCCTGAATAAGAGATTGTTTAGTTATATTAGCCACGCATTAAATATAAGTTTAACATAGACTTAGAGTGATGGTTAAAGCGAAATTAAATATCTTTTTCGGGTTCACATTGCGGAATATTTGTGAATAGTTGTGACTTAAATGTTGAAGATTGATAATTTGCCTAAAAAGGTCCGTTTTAATCTCCGTGACAAGGAGATTTTTCCCAATACGATTTTGAGTCCGATGGACGGTGTAACTGATGCCCCATTCAGGCGGCTTTGCCGAGTGCTTTCGGGCGACCGCATGGGACTCCTGGTTTCGGAGTTTGTTCCGACGGATGGCGATGCCGTGTTCAACCCGGATGGTCACAAGCAGCTTAAGTTTTTTCCGGAAGAGCGCCCGTTCGGCGTGCAAATTTTTGGTCGTTTCCCGGATCGCATGGCGTATGCGGCTGGTCGAATTGCCGAGCGTTACCACCCGGAATTCATCGAAGTGAATGCGGGGTGTCCGGCGCCGAAGGTGGCGGGCAAGGGGAGCGGTTCTGGACTTTTGCGGGACTTGCCCCGCTTGCAAGAGATTCTGCACGACGTGAAGGCGGTTTTGGACGCAAAGACGCCGGAGATTCCGCTCACGCTGAAGTGCCGCATTGGCTGGGACGATGAAAGCATCAACGTGATGGAAACGCTGAATATTGCCGAGGGCGAGGGCGTTGAAATGCTAACGGTTCACGGTCGTACGCGTTTGCAGGGCTATAACGGCCTTGCAAACTGGGACTGGATTGGCAAAGTTGCCGCAGTGGCGAAGATTCCCGTGATTGGAAATGGCGATGTGAATAGCGTCGAATGCGCTCGCGAACGCATCAATACTTACGGCGTTTCGGGCGTGAGCATTGGGCGCGGGGCGATGCATAACCCGTGGATTTTTGGGCAGATAGCCGATGCGTGGGAAGGTCGCGAAAAGCATGTGATTACCGCGCAAGAAGCGCTTGATGTGTTCCCGCTCTATTACAAGTTCAAGATTGAGGATGGAGCGACGGAAATGAATGCGATGGGCCGCATGAAACAGCTCGCCGCAAGATTGTGCAAGGGATTTGTGCTGCGCAATTCGGAGTTCGGAATTCGGAGTTCGGAATTAGAAATAAATGGAACGTCTTTGCAAGTTCAAGAAGACGGTCAGGAAGACATTGCCATGAGTGTGCGGCAAGCTTTGTTGACGTGCCAGTCGGCATCGGAAATGCTCGACTGTGTGCAGAAACTCAAGGATGGTATTGCCCGCGACATGGTTTTTGAACCGGAGCGCCTCGTGAATCTCAATGGCGCTAAAGAAACCGAATTAAAATTCGGTGACCAGTTCAAAGGCCGTTAATATTATTAATAAATGCGTGAAAAAATAACTGTATAAGAAATTATTGTTAATCGTCGAGAGAATAAAGCGTCGGCCAAGATTGCTTCTTCGCAGTAGCGTGCAAAACGAGAGTCGCGGGCGACTGCTTGCAGGCGCACATGATCGAGTGAAGCCGCTGACGCCGTAGGCGTCAAAAGCATCAAAGGCGAATGCTGCGGTTGCACTTGTGCAAACATAGCTGAGCCGTAATTGCTGATGCTGAAAGCATCCACTCTGAGCTGGGGCCTCGCCCGTAAGACGTACTTTAATGATTAAAAAAATGATGAAGTGCTGATTCATTCAGCATAAAAACAAGTACTCAAAAAAAATCTCAAAAATTTGTGTAAACCTCTTGACTTTGAGTCAAATTTTGAGTACATTTAGGGCATGGAAAAAACAATCGACATATTTCAGTTTACACACTTTCGCAAGTACTTGGACGAGTATCAAGCGGCGCGCGTGCAGACGGACCCTGAATTTACTAGGGCTGGAGTGTGTGCGTTGCTTGGCCTTCCCAAGACTCGCAGTTACTACAACGATATCGTCAAAGGAAAAAAACTCACCGGGCGCATGATTCCCAAGTTCGTGGAAGTTCTTGGACTTAACAAGAAAGAGGCCAAGTACTTTGAAACGATGGTGAATTTTGATCAGGCAAAAACGACAACGGAACGCAATGCATTTTTTGATGAACTCATCAAGCAGCATCCGGATCCACACCACATCTTGAATGAAGACGCATACGAGTATTACAACCACTGGTACAATAGCGTGTTGTTTACGGCGCTGGATGTGATGGATGTTTCGGATGACCTTGAACCGATCCAAAAGCGCATTTTCCCGAAGGTCTCCGTGGGAACTTTAAAGCGTTCGCTGGAACTGCTGGAGCGCATTGGCTTTGTGCGCAAGAACGAAGATGGCTTCTGGAAAAGCTCGCGCGATTCAGTGAGCAGCGGGGCCTACAACAATAACGACTTGGTGCGCCAATACCAGTTGCAGTGCTTTGAACTTTCGAAGCAGGCGTTGCTTGCAAATGACGATA
>CAMJNF010000088.1 GCA_946407235.1 uncultured Fibrobacter sp.
CCCGCTGATTAAGAGTCAGCTGCTCTACCAACTGAGCTAATCATCCATAGTCGCTGAGGACGCGCACAATTATAGAAATAACGGAATAAAATGGCAAGGGAAATGGCTGATTTTTTTTTGAAAAAATACAATTATTAACGAGATTCTGATAACTAAGTTCCAAGTCCTAAAATCTAAGTTCTATATTCTACTCCATGAGCCTGAATTCAAATCGTCTAGACGCTTTTCTTTCGCATTTGGGGGTGGAACGGAATCTTTCTCCGGTGACAATTCAAAGCTATCAGGAGGATTTGAGGCATTTTATCGCTTGGCTAGACGAAAATGGAATCGATCTCAAGGATTTAAAGCCTGAAAAACTCGATGAGTTCCTGACGTTTACGGCGGGGCAGGAAGAGTACTCTCCGACATCGGTGGCGAGGCATTTTTCGAGCTTGCGTGGGTTCCTCAAGTACATGCAGAACCAGGGGGAGTATGACTACAGCACGGAATCGATGCTTGCAACGCCGAAGCTCGGGCATTACCTGCCGCAGTACTTGACTCGTGAAGAAGTCGATAGCGTGTTTGAAAGTGCCGCTAACGGCAAGAATCCGCTCCGCGATACAGCGTTGATTGAACTCATGTATAGCGGCGGTCTGCGTATTTCGGAAGCCCTTGGGATTAAACTTTCGCAAATTGATCTTGAAAATGAGTGGCTGTTGCCGATTGGTAAAGGCAACAAACAGCGTCTGGTGCCACTTGGCAGCAAGGCGAAGGAAAATCTACGCGCATGGATCGAGGATGGGCGTCCGCTTACGCACCCGACAACGGACAATATCATCCTGAATGCGCACGGCAAGCCGATGAGCCGCATGGGGGCCTGGAAAATCGTGCAACAGCATACGTTGCATTTGAGCAAACAGGTTTCGCCGCATACGTTTCGCCATAGTTTTGCCACGCATTGCCTTGAAGCGGGGATGGATTTGCGCGTGTTGCAGGAACTTCTTGGGCATGCCGACATCAGCACTACGCAGATTTACACGCATGTTGACAAAGAATTTATCAAGGAAGAACATCGTTCTTACCATCCCAGGGAAACAACCGCACGGGCTGGAGCCAAATAAAAAATGTGACAGGCCCGCGCTCTCGCCGACAAGCCTTGTTAATACAAGGCTCTTTCGGCTCACGGGAAATCGCACGGGCTAGATTTTTCTAGATTATTCGTTGAATATGAATCGCCATCTTGCTTTGTTATTGCTTGCTGTTTCCTTTGCCTCGACAGTTGTTTTTGCGGGGCCGTTATCAACTCCGTACGTGCATGATGGACTGTTTGCGAAAGCTTCGATAGGCGTTGGCTATGCTTCTTTTGAAAATGCCAATGGAAAAGAATATTTGACGGCCGATGGATTTGGGGCTAAGCTGTACGGAAAACTAGGTTATTATGTCGTTCGTGATTTGGCGTTGCATGCGAATATTGGATACGTGATGTTTTCCAATTTTAGCGAGGAGCGCAATGGTTTCCCGACTTATGTAGACCATGACTTTAACGTGTTGAGCTCCGTCTATTTGGGGGCTGGTGCAACATATTACGTGCCGATATGGGAAAATGTTTTTCTCAGCGGATCACTTGGCTTCATAGGGTATGATCTTAGTTGCCACAAGTTCGCCGGGAATACTGGCCTCAAGGCATTTGGTTTTGACGTCGAGGTAGGCAAGGATTGGTGGGTGAATGAACACTTTGCTTTGGGCGTGTCGGTTGCATTCAATTCTAGCGAGTTTTGGTCCGAAAATGATGGCGTATTCCGCTCGTCGTCCGTGATGCTCCTGTTCTCGGTAACGCTGAATTAGCATTACAAAAGAGTCTCTGAATTAAATTCAGAGACTCTTTTTTTTAATTCTAGTAACTATTAACTAGTCACTAATAACTGGTTTCTGCGCCGAAGGCGCTATTATTTTTCCAGCTTAAAAAAGACTGCGGCAAGCGGCGGGAGCTTGATGTTCAAGCTGCAATCGCGGTTCTGCCATGGAATGTCTTGAGTCCAGACTTCACCGAGATTACCGACGTTCGAACCGCCGAACATTTCTGCATCAGTGTTGAAGATTTCCTTCCAGGCACCACGTGCAGGGGCGCCCAGGCGGTAATCGTTACGGACAACCGGTGTGAAGTTGAATACGCACAAAATCATGTTGCCATGGTCATCTTTGCGTACAAAGCTTACAATGGAATTGTCGGCATCATCGCACCAGATCCATTCGAAGCCGGTGTAGTAATGGTCGATTTCCCAGAACGGAGCGTTGTCCTTGTAGATGTGGTTTAAGACCTTCATCATCTGCAATAGCTTGCCGTGGCTTTCCCAGCTGATTAAGTGCCAGTCGAGTGAACGCTTTTCGTTCCATTCGCGGAACTGCCCGAATTCGTTGCCCATGAAGTTGAGCTTCTTGCCCGGGTGTGCGTATTGGAAGGCGTAGGTCAAGCGGAGGTTTGCAAACTTCTGCCAGTTGTCGCCAGGCATTTTGCCGAGCATGGAACCCTTACCGTGTACAACTTCATCGTGGCTGAAAACTTGAATAAAGTTTTCGCTGTAAGCGTACATCATGCTGAACGTAAGCTGGTTGTGGTGGTATTTGCGGTGGATCGGCTCGTGCTGGATGTAGCTCAAGAAGTCGTTCATCCAGCCCATGTTCCACTTGTAATGGAAACCGAGGCCGCCCTGCTCTGGCGGGCGCGTAATGGAGGGGAAACTTGTCGATTCTTCGGCAATGAGAATGGCATGCGGGGTCAAACGGCCCATGATGCTGTTCAAGTGCTTCAAGAATTCAATCGTGTCGTAGTTGATGTTTCCGCCATCTTTGTTCGGCACCCATTCGCCTGGGCCTTTACCGTAATCGAGGTAGAGCATGGATGCTACAGCGTCCACGCGCAGGCCGTCGCAGTGGAATTCCTTGAGCCAGTACATGGCGTTTGCGATGAGGAAGTTCTTGACTTCGTTACGGCCGAGGTTGAAAATGTATGTGCCCCAGTGCGGGTGTTCTCCCTGGCGCGGGTCGGCATGCTCGTAGCAAGCGGTGCCGTCGAAACGGCCGAGTGCATGAGCATCCTTCGGGAAGTGAGCCGGAACCCAGTCAAGAATCACGCCGATTTCGTTCTGGTGGCAGAGATCGACAAAGTGACGGAACTGGTCTGGCGTGCCATAGCGGCTCGTGGGGGAGTAGTAGCCCGTGACTTGATAACCCCAGGATTCGTCGAGCGGGTGTTCGGCGAGTGGCAAAAATTCAACATGCGTATAGCCCATTTCCTTGAGGTAAGGAATGAGGCGTTCAGATAGATCGTCCCAGCTGAGGAATTTGTCCGGATTCGCGGGGTCTCTGCGCCAGGAACCGGCGTGGACTTCGTAAATGTTCATCGGAGAGCCGAAGACCTTTGTTGCCCAATGCGTCTTCATGTAAAGATCGTCGCCCCATTCGTAACCGTCGAGGTGGGTCGTGATGGACGCTGTTGCCGGGCGGACTTCGGCGAGCTTTGCTAGCGGGTCTACCTTCACATGGAGTTGACCGTCGGCGCCGTGGATTTCAAAACGGTAGAGTTCACCTTCGCCAAGGTTCGGAATGAAAATTTCCCAGATGCCGCTAGCGCCAAGCATGCGCATTTGGTGACGGCGGCCGTCCCAGCTGTTGAAGTTGCCGACAACGGAAACGGATTGTGCGTTCGGAGCCCAGACGGCAAATTGCACGCCCTTGAAACCTTGATGCTCGACAAGGTTTGCACCGAGCTTGCGGTAGAGCTCGTAGTGGGTGCCCGATCCAATCAGGTAGCGGTCATATTCGGAAAGCACCGGCATGAATGCGTACGGATCGACGAGCGTGTACTCATTGTTTTCGCCTTGCTTGATGATCAACTTATAGAAGAATGGCTTGTATTCCAAGTCGAGGATGGCTTCAAAAAATCCCGTGTCGCCAAGTTTGACAAAATCAAATTCTTCAGTGCCATCGCACGATTCCCCGCGGACAAAGCTTGCCTGCGGCTGGTAGGTGCGGATGACCGTCTTGATTCCGCGATCGGTTTCGAGCGGATGAATGCCTAAAATTGAAAAGGGGTCTTTAGTCTTGAAGTCCCAAATCGCCTGCATGTTTTCTGCGGTCAGACTGGTAAAATCATTCCATTCCATATATGATCTCACTTAATGTTTTTATCGAATTGAAAAATAACATAAAATGGGATTGTTATGCGATTCATGGCTATAAAAACTGTAATATTTGTGATGTTTAATACTTAGAACTTAGTGTTCTCTCTAATCTCTGCCAACTAATCACGACCAACTAAAACCTTCACAGGATCCCTCGTCGCTTCGCTTCTCGGGATGACGTCTGTGATGCGTTCACTGTTCACTGTCTACTGCCTACTATCTACTGCCAACTAAGTTCTACCAACTATAATCTTTCGTCTCTCGTCTGTAGCTTGCTTTGCAAGCGTTCTTTCGTCTTGACTTTTTGTTACATTTATAACAAATGGAGGCTTACAATGGCTGTTGCGATGGAAGAAAATGTAAATCCGGTGAAGTTTGAAAAGCTTTTTAAAGTTACGCCCGAAATGATTGACGAGAATAAGCACATGAATAATGTGTGGGCAGTGCAGTGGATTCAGGATATTTCGATTGCTCATTCGGATTCCGTTGGTGCAACGGATGTGATGTACCAGTTCGGTTGTGGCTGGATGATTCACACGCAGTTTGTGGAATACAAGAATCAGGCGTTCTTGGACGATGAAATCCGTGGAACTACATGGGTTGCCAGTTACAGCAAGGTGATGAGCGTACGCAAGTGCCGCTTTGAACGCGTTTCCGATGGCAAGGTTGTTTTTGAATCCGAGACGCAGTGGGTTTTGATGGATATGAAAAGGGGACGGCCGTTCGCCATCCCGCAAGAAATCAAAGACCGCTTCCAGGTGAAGTAAGATTGAATGTCATGCCTGCCTCTTTGGGCTTGATTTCTTCTTTTGTCATGCCGGCCACCGAGCCGGCATCGCCATCTTGGGCTACATTTTTGTTCCTTTCACGATGCGATAGAGCGTTTCAAGCTCTTTCGCATTTAATATTTTGGGCACGGGGTAGAGCGGATTTGCTTCCTTGCTTGCCGATTTGGCGAGTCTTGGAATGTCCTCTGTTTGGATAAATTCCAAGTGCTCTGGAATGTCCATCGAACGGTTCAGCTCGCGGATTTGCATAATGAAAACCTTGGATGCTTCATGATTATCGAGTTCTGCCGGAACCGCTCCAATGGCTTTTGCAAAAAATCCAAGACGCTTTTCACAGGTTTCACCGTAAAACTCTAGAACGTGTGGCAAAATGACGGCGTTTGCAAGCCCGTGAGGCGTGTGGTACATGCCTCCAAGACTGTGTGCAATGCTGTGAACATAACCAACGTATGCTCTTGAAAACGCAAAGCCTGCAAGGTATGCAGCCTTTTGCAAGTTTTCTCTGGCCTTGATGTTGTGCCCTTCTCGGTACGCGGTTAGGATGTTCTCGATGATGAGTCGGCCGGCAAGTATGGCTGCTTCTGCGCTTCCGTTAAAATTGCTGTTGCCAATGTATGCTTCAATGGCGTGCGTGAGGGCGTCCATGCCCGTTGTTGCAGTGAGGTGTGGTGGAAGGTCTAGGGTAATATTTGCATCGAGTATGGCTAGTCTTGGAATTAGGACAAAGTCGTTGATGGCATATTTTTCGTGTGTTTCCGAATTTGTGATGACTGCCGATACAGTAGCTTCGCTCCCGGTTCCTGCTGTTGTCGGGATTGCGACAAGATAGGGGGGGTTGCAGAGTACTCGCAGCGTGCCACGCATAAACGAAATTGGAGTCCAACGCCTTGCGATTCGGATGCCGACGCCTTTTGCGCAGTCTATCGATGAACCTCCGCCAAAAGCAACGAGCCCATTGCATTTATTCTTGCGATAAATTTTTGTGGCATCATTGATAATGTCGATGGTCGGGTTGGGAATTGTTTTGTTGTAAATGGAATATTTGACTTCGGCTTCTTCCAGATATTTTTTAATATTCTGGAAGTGTTCAGTTTTGGATAAAGTCTCGTCCGTGACAAGTAAAACGTTATCTATACCATTTGCCTTGAGATGGCCAGGAAGCTTTTGCAAACTGCCTGCACCATGAATAACCTGCGGTTCTCGCCATGGCATAAAATGAACAGCGACAAAGAAAACCTTTTGGAAAGTTCGACAAGCGAATCTGTATAATAATGAAGCCATAAGTTTTTCCCTTATATCGATTTAATAAAGCGTAAAGCTTTTTCGGCGAAGTTCTGGATTCTGGAATGCAGGTTGCTTGTGGTTCTTTTGTAAGGCGGATGGAAAAATGTCACGACATCAAAAAGTTTTTGTTGCATGATGTTTCGCTCGTGACTGAATGTTTTAAATCCATAAAAGCCGTGGTAGTTGCCTGTGCCGCTCATTCCAACGCCACCAAAGGGAACACCTAAGTTTTCAATCTGGATAATGGTGTTGTTGACGCATGTGGAACCTGATGTAGTGTTGCTTATAACATAATTTATTTCGCGTTTGTTCGTGCCGAAAATGTAAAGCGCGAGCGGCTTTGGACGGCTTTGAACGAATGCAATTGCTTCTTCAAGAGTCTTGTATGCGACAATCGGAAGAATCGGTCCGAAAATTTCAGATTGCATGATTTCCATGTCGGGCGTGACATTTGTAAGGACCGTAACAGGCGTGTAACAGTTTTCGATATCGCTCACGCCACCGATTACTTGCTCTGCGCCTTTTGCGATAGCGTCCCGTATTAGCGCAACATGGCGCTCGGCTGCACGCTTATCTACGGTATGGACAAAATCTTCGCACTCATGGCGCTTTGCTTCGGTATCGCCAAAACGACGTTTGATTTCGTCAGCAAAAGCTTCGGCGAATTCCTGAACTTTATTTGCTGGGCATAAGGCGTAATCTGGTGCAATGCAAGTTTGCCCGCCGTTTAGCGTTTTGCCCCAAACAATTTGCTTGATGTATTTTTTGACGTTGACACCGGGGAGAAGTATTGTGGGGGACTTTCCGCCAAGTTCAAGTGTTATGCTTGCATGCTGCTTGGCGGCCATTTCTGCAATGTGTGTGCCAACCTTAGGACTTCCGGTAAAGAAAACATGGTCGAATGGTAATGATAATAATTTGTCTCCAATTTCGGAGCCGTCGCCTTCGATGAGGGCAATTTCGTTTTCAGCGAAAAGTTCCTTGAAAAAATTGACTAAAAATGCGCTGACATGAGGTGTCTTGTGCGAAGGCTTCGCCATAATCACATTGCCGGCTGCAATTGCTGAAATAACCGGATTGATAAGCAGCAAAAACGGGTAGTTCCAAGGCGCAAAAATGAGTACGCGGCCTTTAGGCTCGTAGTGGAGGCGGCTTTGCGATGTCGGCAAAAAGAATACCCGACTTGCTTTTTTGTCTCGCATCCATTTTTTCAAATGCTTTATATTGTAGTCGATTTCTTCGATTGCCGGGAAAATTTCGCTGAGCCAGGCTTCAAAACGTGGCTTGTGAAAGTCTTGCCAGACGGCATCGTAAAATTCGTCTTGGTGCTTTACGACAGCTGCGCGGAGCTTTTTCAGCTTTTGAATGCGCTCTTTGGCGGTCGTTTGGGCGATTTTCCAACGATTTTTCCCTTGCGCTTCAAAAATCCTTTCGATTTCAGTTTCTTGTAAGTCCTTCATGCTCAATAAGATAGAACTTATTCTTGAAATCGTTGTCAAATCGTCATTAAAAACAAAGCTTTTTTAAAAGATTCAGATGAACTGTTTGCGCCTTAATTTTATAAATTGAAACCATGGGTTCCATAATTAAGTACAAGGGCATGGCCCCGCAGTTGGGCGAACGCGTTTTTGTCGCTGAAGGCGCATGCCTCGTTGGCGATGTGAGCATTGGCGATGATTCGTCTGTGTTTTACAATGCCGTGTTGCGTGCTGATTTGGCCGAAATAAAAATCGGCAAGCGTACAAATATCCAGGATAATGTCAGTGTCCATGTTTCGACGGGCGTCAGTGTGAGCATTGGCGACGAGGTGACTGTTGGTCATGGTGCGGTGCTTCATGGTTGCACGATTGAAGACAACGTTCTCGTGGGCATGGGTGCGATTATCATGGATGGAGCTCATATCAAAAAAAATTGTATTATCGGTGCTGGGGCACTAGTGACTGCCGGAAAGGAATTTCCTGAAGATTCCCTTGTGATGGGGTCTCCTGCGCACATCGTGAGAACCCTGACTGCCGATGAAATCAAAAATGTGAAAAATGGCGTAGAACACTACTTGGACGCAAAGGATGAACTTCTAAAAAATGTATAAGTTCTTTTTCCTAATAAATCCGGTGAGTGGAGGTGGACAAGGTAAGGTTATCCATAAATTTCTTCCTGAAATTATGGAATCTATGGAATTTAAGTCGGATGACTGGAAGGCTGAATTTACGCGCAAGGAAGGGATGAATGAACAGATCCTGACCGCGCTTTCGTCATCTGAGACGCTGATTGCCGTGGGTGGCGACGGAACTGTTTCGTCGGTGCTTTCGATGATGCTGATGTCTGAATATGCAGACAAAGTACAGATTGGGCTTATCCCGCTTGGAACTGGGAACGACCTTGCTCGTGTGCTTGGTTTATATAAACCTTTTGCCGATAAAGGTCTTTTGTATCTTGTGCGTAGGCTATTGCTTGCGAAGTCGAGACCGTTTGATATTTGGACGGTGAACGGCAAGTATGCGCTAGCGAATTATTTTTCGGCAGGCATTGATGCTCGTATTGCTCACGATTTTAATCAAGATCGTGCGACTGGCGTAATATCCTCGAATTCAGTTATTGCAAATAAACTTCATTACGTCAAGAGGTTCTTTGCTGATAGAGCTTACCATCTGAAAAGTGGAAAAATTTCGATGGTTGTCAATACACCGGAACTCAATGAAACGGTGGACTTGACGGGGCATACGACGGTCATTGTCGGGAACATCCCGAGCTTTGCCAGTGGCGCAAATCCGTTCTTTAAATCTGATATGGCGGATGGCTATTTGGAAGTGGTTTGCGTGCCGAATATGCTGAATTTCTTGCTTGCGATTGCCATGGGAAATATTCCGGGTATTGGTTATATTCTGAAAAAGCATTTGCTTAAGTCCAGGAAGGTGCGGTCGTTGACTCTTGACCTTGCTGATGATGAATATATCCAGCTTGATGGCGAAGATTTAAGCGGCAAGGTCGGCAATCGTGTTTCCATACAGTTTGCATGTCAAGTTCACATGCTTACACTAGAGGAATAATGTTTTCGTTTTCTTTATCTGAAATTCTTGCACAAATGAATTTAAAAATGCCTTCGGATGAGGGCGTTTTAAATTTTGAGATAAATGGATTTTCTTCGCTCGATCAGGCTGGGCCGCATGATGTCTCGTTCTGGACGGGCGATGCAAAGACAGAAACAGGGCTTGCAGGGAATGCCGGTGGCGTGAGCGCGAGTGCTTTTGCTGGCGTTACGGCGGGGCTCCTTTTTGTGCCGCGAGTATTCGAACAAAATGTTGTTGATGGCCATGCGGAATTGTTGCCGAACGTGAAATATGTATGCCCAGTCGAGAATCCGTACCATGCCATGGTCACGTTCATGAAGGAATTTGTAGAACGTCGCGAAGTTTTCGAACAGACGACGATTGCTGCGACGGCGCAGGTCCATGCATCGGCGGTTGTCGAAGGTGTGGTGGGCGAGAATGCTGTTATTGGCCCGAATTGCGTTGTGATGAAGGGCGCTACGATTGGTGCTGGCACAATTCTAGAAGCGAATGTGACTGTGTATCCGCGAGTGACGATTGGTGAAGATTGTGTATTCCAGGCTGGCGTTGTCGTAGGTCCGCGAGGCTTTGGATTTTATGAGTACGAGGGCAAGCGCCGTATGGTTCCGCATTTGGCAGGAGTCCGCATTGGGAATCGTTGTAGCTTTAGCGCGAATGATGTTGTTGCTGCTGGATTTGTTTCGCCGACGGTCATTGGCGATGATTGTCATTTCGATACGTTCGTGCAAGTGGCGCATAACTGTCGCCTTGGGAACAACATCATGATGGCGTCGCAGTCTGGCGTGGCGGGTTCCGTGATTATGGAAGATGACGTGGAATTCGCTGGCGGTGTGCAGTCGGCGGGGCATTTGACGATTGGTAAGGGCGTGAAGGTGGCTGCGAAGGCGGGCGTTACCAAGAGCCTCAAGGCGGGCAAGGTTTACGCGGGTTACCCGGCCGAAGAAATTGATGTGTGGCGCCGCTCTGTCGTGAAACTCCGCATGATGGGAAAGAAGTAGGCGGTGTTGCCACCACAGTTGGTAGAACTTAGCCCGCTCCGCTCTTAGAACTTAGGCTTCTATTTTAAAATCTAAGTTCTAAGCTCTAAGTTCTAAGTTCTTCACTTTCAAGTGTGCATTTTTTTTATAAATTCCCGTTGTCTAAATGAAAAAAGATTCTCATAAATTTTCGCATGAGTGCGAATTTAGTTCTGCGTCTTTGTCTTACGGCAAGGCGAGTGTAAAAATTGAAGTCCAGGAGTACAATCCGCAACTGGAACCTCGCGTTGAATGGCGCGTGGGCGGTCATCCTTTTTATAGCACCGATTGCGCCAAGTGCTTCACGGATTTGAAATTCAGCGTGGCCCGTACTGCAATTTATGAATCGGGCGAAGGCGCTCATGCATTGAAACTTGTGTCGCCGGAACATCTTGCACCTGTTTTCTTGATGTGGCCGACCCGGCGTTTTGTGGTGGATGTCGCTTGCAACGAAGAGGGGATAGCCGAGGTCCCGTTAATGGATGGCAGCGCTCTTCCTTTCTTTACCGCGCTTCGTAGAAATGTGGGGGTTCCCGAGGAAATTGCATTTTACGATGTCCCTGTGCAGGCTGAATGGGATTTGTTCCGCACGGATCGCAACGATTCCAAACCTTATGGCTACGTGAGGATTTCTCCGAGCGAAGCGTTTGAAGTGGAATACGTCTTGGAAAAAGACTGTTTTAAGTCTGCGACGAGTGTTTCTATTTATTCGGCCGAAAACTTGTATAATGTTTTGACTGCGAGAACTTTTATTTTAAAAAACGAGTTTGACGAAGCCCGCAAGGCAGGTTTGCTTGGCGGGGTGGATGAATCCTGTGGGCTCTTGCTCGACAATTCTCTGGAGGCGGTGTCTCCTGTGTTTAGAGTTGCCGAAGAACCTGCTCGTCATAAAATCCTCGATCTGTTGGGAGATCTTTGCTTTATAAAGCCGGTACTTCCGAAAGTTCGTCTGGAAATCATCAATGGTGGGCATGTGTCTCACCGCCAAATCATGGAGAAAATAATTCCTTATGCTTTATAATGAAGAACAAGTTCATGCCCTCCTCCCTCAGAAGGCTCCGTTTGCTTTCGTGGACGAAATTCAGGAAA
>CAMJNF010000089.1 GCA_946407235.1 uncultured Fibrobacter sp.
ATAAGTGCGTTTGCTGACCGTTATGCTTGATTTGCTGCTGAATATAAGGTCGTAATGCATCCCTGATTTCGTTGTCCAGGTATCTTTATTAATAAGGATTTCTTTTTTGAGTATTGGCTTTTTTGTGAATCTTGCAGGGAGCTCAATAACTTCTGAAATTGAAACGCCAATGGCGAGTATTAGCAGAAGGATGAATTCAGTAATAAAATTTTTTGTAGATGGTTCTTTGTTGTTTTTTCTTGCTGGCAATATTTTAAGGATGTGGAAAATAATGCCAATTGCAAAGCTTAAAGAGAACGCTAATGAAATTCTAAGCAATGTACTGTATAGTTCACGTTCAGCAAGTTTGTTCAAAAAAACATCATCGATGATATAGCCGAGATTAAACGAATGTGTTTTGGCTCTTAGAAGGAAAAATACTGCAATGAAACAAACTTCTAATATGAATAGAATAATTAGCGTCTTGTTTTTTAGTGAAAGTTTTTTGGCGGAATTTGTCGGCCCCCCTTCGGAGGGTGGGAGAGTTTGACTCTCCATCATCATGAGTTTTCTGCGTCTTTTGGCGGCTCTGGACATGCTCCCAATATACAAAAATCCCCGCGCTCTTTATTCGCGGGGAAAGGAGTGTAGAGCTTAAATATTTTATTTGAACTGAGCCGTGATGGTCAAGCCTTCACTTGGTGTGACCTTGTGCGGGTTTTCTGTTGAACCATCGGACCATCCCGTGAATACAGCGCCTGAGCTTGCTACTGCTGTCAATTGCAATTCATTATTCGTGAAGAATTTGCATTGGTAAGTTTTGCTCGGGAGGTTCATTCCATCTACAAGAACCTTGCCGTTTCCGTTTGCACCGATGGTTACAGAGACTTCCTTTTCGAGCTTGAATCGATTGACCATTTCTTTCTTGATGGTTTCGCTGCGGTTTCTGGCGTAAGCGATTAAATTGTCTCCGTTCGGATCCCATTTGAAGTTGGATTGGTTGCGAGGCCATCTCTTTTCGTCACGGCTACGTTCTGAAGAAGGAATCGTTGCCATCATGGATTGCACCGTCTTTTGCACCTTTTCATAAGTCAGGTAGCTATTGAGAAGGATGCTGGCGTTGTTGATGAAGAGTCGCTTGAAGTCCGGATTGTTGAGTAATTTGCTGAGCATCGTGCCTGGGCCTGCGCTTGCGCCTCCGCCACCCATGCCACCAAAGCCACCCCACATGCCGCCTTGGTTATTGTTGCTGCCACTTTCTGCACCAAGCACCCAGTCGAACATGTTCTGATTGTCGACATCGAATCCGCTAATGCCCGGTGAAAAACCGAAGCCGTGGTCGGTATCGAATGCAACGAACTTGAATGGGTGCCCGTTGCCGCCCCAGGCGCGTACGTTGTTTGTAGGCCAGTCGCCATTATGGAAATACATCTCGGCGAACATGTATTGTGCAAAGCTATTGACGTTGAGTTTTGTCTTTAATTGTTCGTATTTGGCGTTGTTCTCGCCAGCATAGTTTGCGCTGCTGATTTCGTTGTAAAGCTGCTGGTATTCTGCTGTGGAGGCTCCGTTTGTGCCGCTAGCCTCAAGGGTTGTTCCCGCAATTTTAACCATGTTGATGGATTTGGAATCAATGCCGTAATTTGTTTCGACAAAACTTCTGTTCAAGCGTTCGCGCATGTCATGAATACCGAAATATTCACCGTTATAGAATACTACTACCTGGCGGCTACGTTGGTAATCCACATCGGTTCCTTCTAAAAGGGCTGTCATCATGGCATCGCCTATATAGTCGCACCAGAAACGGTTTCCGTTGTTGCGCAAGTTGAATGATTTGAATTTCTTGGCTTCCGGGCGTGTCTTGAACAGGGAATATTTGAGGACCTTGTCGCCATAATTGTCATTGTCCATCTTGATAGCGACGCTCTTCTTGGGCTTGTAACGGCTCCAGTTTCCGATGATGGATATGCCTGCATCGATTTCCCAAACTTTGCTCTTGGATGAACTTCCGTTTTCGAAATATTCCACATGAACGGGGAGTTCTGTGTCTTTCCAGAAATTTGCGTTTTTACAAGGCTCGGTGCATTTGGGATTACTATTGTCGGAGACGTTTCCACCGCCGCCGATATCGCCCCACATACCGCCGAATCCGCCTCCCATGCCGCCGCCAGAGAGGTTCCCTGTGGCGTAGAGACCGTCCGTAGAGTCAAACATATCGTGGTGATTGACCGTAAGAGCGACTACTGGCATCGTAACGTTTTCGTTGATAAAATACGTTTGTGTCGTAGTGTCCATGGGTTGACCGTTCACGAATTCGGAACAACGTATAACCGTATTTTCCGTAATTTGCTTTGCGGCTGTAATCTGCTCGGATTTTGCAGTGGGGAAGGATCCATCGAATGTGCAACGGATTTCGCCACCTTTTTGTGGAGAGAGTGGATTAATCGTTAGATTTGAATAGAAACCTGCTGCCGGGAGAAAACTGTCTTTGGGCTTGTGATTGTCGTCATAATCTTTCAACCCGCTAGATGATGAAATTGCAATTGCTACAGAAGAACTGCTTTTTACGGAGGCGTTCGAAATAGCGTAGGAACTAGATGATAATGCTGGAAGCTGGGCTGCAACAGAACTGCTTGCGGGGGCGTTTGCAGAACTAGAAATTGGAGTCGCTGCGGATGAACTGTTGGGTGCCTTTTCGCTAGATGTATTTGATGACGACGGAACTTGCGAGGACTCGCTGGAACGCGCTATGGACGGAGATGAAACCTCAACAGGAGTTGATGAATTAGAATTGGAAGACTTGTTTTGTTCGATAGATGAAGAAGATTCTTCACTGATTAGTGATGAATCGTTAAACGGAGCCGCTGCGTTCTCGTCTGTGCAGCCGCAAAAATAAGTACTCGCAAAAGCGAGATACCAAACCACGAGTTTTTTCTGCATATCTCATTCCTTGAAAAACTCTAAACCCACACTTGATACCATTAATATATAGTGGTTTTCTATATACAGGATTGTATTTGTTGCATTTTTTATTTATGTGTTGTGAAAATTGTGATGTTAGCCAAAACAATTGAAACGAAATAGCTCAAAAAAAGTGTCCCGCACTTACGGAACACTTTCAAAAATATGACGGTTGTTATGTGCTGGAATTGTGCGTTTTAGCAGAAGAAATCTTTCCAGATTTGATTGCCGAGTTCGTTCAGTCGAATTTGGACTTTTTCAATTTGCTCATGGAGTCCGTGTTCGATGATTTCTTCGATGGTGGTAAATGAGATGTCAGAACGCAACTTTCCAAGGAGGCGTATGGATTGCGCGTTGCTTTTGACGGGGACCGCTATATTCTTTAGGCATTGTTCCGCTTTTTCCAAGCAATAGCGCAAGGAACGGGGAAAGTCTTCGGAAAGCAACAGAAATTCCGCTACGTTGTGGGGTGTTACGTTGGAATTGCGACGGTGAAACATCTCGTAAGCGCCGACGCTTTTGAGGACGGCGTTCCACTGCACGGTATCGAGCGCCATGCCCACCATGCTCACGTCTGGAAGCAAGATGTAGTACTTGACGTCTAGAATTCGCGAGGTCTGATCGGCGCGTTCAAGCAATGTTCCGAGGTGCGTAAAGTTCCATGCCACATCATGGCTCATTGTACCTTGAATAATGCCTGCCGTAAGCTGGCTGAATTCCTTGACGCTGCTGTAAAACGCATGGGGTGCTGCCAGAACCTGCTTGGGCATTTCAGGGTCGCTCAGTTTCAAGTAAAACTGGTTGATGGCAATCCACAGTTCCGAAGAAATTCTTTCGCGGACGCAACGGGCGTTCTCTCGCGCGGCGCCTACGCACGAAATGATGCTGCTCGGATTTTCTTTGTCGAACGTCAGGAACGTCAATGCATTTTCGAATGACGCATGAGCGTATTTCTTGAAGAAATCATCGGCGTTGCCCGCAATCTGGATCACCGGTTCCCAGGGGCGCACCTCGCCGGGCAAGTCCAGTTGGAGTTGGAGGTTCACGTCAATACTGCGCGCCACGTTTTCGGCACGTTCAATATAGCGGGCTAGCCAATAAATGGAATTTGCGACTCTACTTAACATAATCTACTTCCTACTTCTAACTTCCTACTGTTTACTGCTGTTGCTGTTGTTGTTCCATCCATAGCTTGGCCTGGCCAAGTTCCGGAGCCTTTTCGTTTTCGGCAATCACCCACGTATCCTTGCAGCCTCCGCCCTGCGAACTGTTTACCACGATGGATCCTTTGCGGAGTGCCACGCGGGTAAGGCCTCCGGGGAGAATGTAGGTTTCCTGCCCTTGCACAATGTAGGGGCGTAAATCCACATGACGTCCTTCGAAACCGCCGTTCACAATGCATGGCACGCGGCTGAGTGAAATCATGGGCTGCGCAATGTAGTTACGCGGGTTCGCGATGATCTTGCTCTTGAAAGCTTCGCATTCCTCCTTTGTCGATTTTGGACCGACGAGCATGCCGTAGCCACCGGATTCGCTTGCGGCCTTGACGACCATGTTTTCGATGTGGTCCAACACATGCTGCATGTGCTTCGGGTTTTCGCAGACAAATGTCGGCACATTCGGGATGATCGCTTCTTCGCCGAGATAGTACTTGATGATTTGCGGCACGTAAGTGTAAATAGCCTTGTCGTCGGCGACACCGCAACCAGGAGCGTTCGCGAGCGCTACGTTCCCAGCCTTGTACGCTTCGATGAGTCCAGGTACGCCGAGGCAAGAATCCGGGCGGAACACCTTCGGATCCAAGAATTCATCGTCGACACGGCGATAAATCACGTGAACCTGCTTGAGTCCTCGCGTGGTGCGGGCGTAAACCTTCTTGTCTTGCACGATAAGGTCATCGCCGGTCACCAAGTCTACGCCCATTTGCTGTGCGAGATAGGAATGTTCGTAGTATGCGGAATTGTAGATGCCGGGCGATAGCACGACAACCTTAGGCGATTCAATCGGTTTGGCCAAGTATTCCAACGCATGGCGCAGACGGGTGCAGTATTCGTCTACGGGTCGAATGGAACAGTTGGAAAATACCTGCGGGAAGGTCCTCTTTAAAATCTGGCGGTTCTGCAACACGTACGAAACTCCACTCGGGCAACGCATGTTGTCTTCCAGCACATAGAACGTGCCATCGGTATCGCGCACAAGATCGGTACCGGTGATGTGCGCCCAGATTCCCTTGGGTGGCACAAAGCCTTCCATCTGTGCTCTGTACGCGGTGCAGGTGTTGATGAGGCTTTCGGGCACAATCTTGTCGCGCAGAATTTTGCGGTCGTTGTAGATATCCGTCAAGAAACAGTTCAACGCGTCGGTACGCTGTTTAAGGCCTGCTTCAAGGTGTTTCCAGTCAGAAGCGCTGACGATGCGGGGAATAACATCGAAGGGGATGATTTTATCCTTACCATCCTTGTTGCCGTAAACTGCGAAAGTAATGCCATTGTCATAAAATGCCGATTCTGCAATTTTCTGGCGGCGTTGCAGTTCTCCTTCGGGAAGCTCATTGATTTTCGTAAACAACGGCTCTGCGGCCGGGCGGGGCGTCCCATCGGGTAAGCAAAGCTCGTCGTAAAAGCCTTCGGTATCGTAGTTTCCAAATTGCATGTTATGTTTCCTTATGCTTTTATGTTAAATGTTCTCTGCAGTCACCCCGGCCGCCGTGCCGGGGTCACCTATTCCTTCAGGTCCACATTCACGGACACTTTCAAGGTGTGCTCACCGCCTCCGGTAATGACGCCTTTTAACGGGCTTACATCGCCGAAGTCCCGACCCCAAGCGAGCACGATGTGCTCATCGCCTCCGAGTACGTTGTTGGTCGGGTCGAGTTCCACCCATCCGTGGCCGGGAACGTAGGTGCTGACCCAAGCATGTGTGGCATCGGCTCCGACGAGCTTGGGCTGGCCTTCGCACGGGTGTGTGTGCAAGTATCCGCTCACGTAACGGCAGGGGAGGTGCAGCGATCGCATACAGCCTATCATCAAATGCGCAAAATCCTGACAAACTCCTTTTCGCCCACGCAATATTTCTTGCGGCTGCGCCCCGATTCTCGTAGCGCCCGGCGTGTACTTGCAATCCGTGTAGATTCGAGTCATCAACTCATAAGCGGCATCGAAAATCGGGCGGTTCGGTTCAAAACTTTCGAGCGCATAATTGCGAACGGATTCTTCGAACTTCGCGAAAGGGGAGGCGTAAGCGTACATCGCGGCGTCCAGCGTTTCTTCGCTTGTTGGGCGCTCCAAAAGTTTCGCCACCTGTTCCCATGGCATGGTTTCGTTTGGCTTGGGAGGCTCTTTGGCTTGCACGTCTACAATCCCAGTCGTCTTGAATCGAAAGTACTTGTGTTCTTGCTCGATGCTGAACGCCAAAACCTTGTTCCCGTAAATGTCGAGCCGCTCTTGCTGTATCGTTGGATTCGGGTCCACTTCGATGCTGTGGCTAAGCCAGGTCTGTCGGCTGACGCTTCGCGGGAGCATGTGCGCCAAATGATTGCTGTAAAGAACGGGCAAACTGTAATCGTAAACCGTTTCGTGATCGATTTGGTAAATAGGCACCTTAAACCTCCGACATGTTTGTAGTTGTGGCGTGGATAACACCAGCGCGTGGGGCGTGGCTTAGGTAAAGCCTAGTAACGATTTCGGCAATCCGTTCGATAGAGCTTATCTGTACATCAAGTAGCTTTATGAGTTTCTCCCTATTGTTGTTTACGGTTTCAGCAAGTTGTTCAATGTTTGCGAGGCGAAGTTCCGCAAGTACTCGCATCAGTTCGCGGTCCAGTGGCGAGAAGGTCGCTTCGCTTTGGTTGTTCCCGGGCAAATGCTTTGACGCTTTCCGCAGTTTTGCAATCTGGTACGCGACGCTTCGCGGGTTCGATTCGTCGGAGAGCAGCAAGTCAATCACCGGTACAACTTGCAAACGGCCTCCATAGCGGCGGTGGTAAGTCATGAGACCATCGCCAATTTCTAGTACGGCCTGCAACAATCGCAAGTTTGTCATTTCATCGGCAGGAGCCGTAGAAAGCAGACTCTTGATGAGTTGCAAGGTGCGGATGGCGCTTTCAATTTCCCGACCGAGTTCCAAAAAGCGCCATTCGTGGCCGCGTGTCATGGAATCCGCAGCAAGTCCGGCCACAGCGGCACTGTCCGAAAGAACCGCTTTCAAGTACGGCAACAGTGCCGCCGCACCTGGCCCTGCGGGCATTTCTGCAATGCCAAAGCCGTTCAGGTAAAGCCACAAGTCTTCCGAAATGCGGTCTCGCAACTGCATCCCGAGATCGCGAATCTCCGTCAGCACACATTGCATTCCGTCCTTGTTTTCTTTACGCAAGACAAAGTAACGGAGCGCGTTTTCCGGGTCTTGCGGAAGTCTTGATTGCGACTCGTCCGAGAGTCCCGCTTTCAGAATCCATGGGAGTTCCGGCATGTCCATCCAAGATTCATCCGAAAGCCTGACTGCAATGCCTCTTGCGATACGCGCCATCATGTTCGAAGCAGAAAGGTCGCGCCCCAGCCTGAACAAGTTTTCGGCAGCACGGCTCGGCAAGTTTCCGCTCGCTCTCGATGGCGTAATCGCTTGGCCCGCGGGAGCGAGTAACGAAAAGTTCGCCACTGGGCTTTCCGAAAGCACCCAGATGTCTTTTTCGCCAACGCCTTTACCCATGATTCCAAGTCCGCCGGGCATGACTGCCGTTTCGGTCTTTGTATTCACGGCGAAAAAACGCATCAGCGAAACGGCTTGCGTGAACTCAAGGCTGCTTGATTTTTCACTAGAGCTTAGCCTTGATTCGCTTCGACTTAACGGCGATGGATCGCGGTAGGCGTAAACGGTTGCGACCTCCATTGCTCTTTCTGCAATCCATTGTTCCGGAGCGTCTTCAATAGTCTGCATCAAGGCGAGCTGTGCTGTTGATGTCATCAAAGAATAGGATTTTGACTCTGTTGCTTTGGAACTTTCGGCATCGCGGAAAGCTTTCTTGAAAATCCATTTATCCGATTCTGCAAAAACGCGTTTTGCGTCCTCCTTGTTTCCGAGCCAAACCGTTTCCGCATCGCGCAACAACAGCTCTTCTCCAAGGAGCTCCTTGCAAATTTCGGGCAAGAACGGTTTGAACATGGGGGATTCCAGAACGCCGGTTCCCAAAAAATTTGCAATCGCAACATTGCCTGCGCGGACGGTGCTGATTAAGCCCACAGCGCCTTCGCCACTATCGACGCGAAGCTCTAGCGGGTCGCACATTCCGTCTTCAACTCTGCGGAATATGGTCCCAATTTTTTTTAGTCCCATAAGAGTCTTCATGTACACCTGCAAATTGCGAACGGCAAGGTCATCGTTTTCGACAAGCGGAATGCCCAAGTAGCGCGCAATCACGGCGTCTTCGGCACGGCGCGGGTTATCGGGACCCGAGGCGAGTAACACGACTTTGTCTGATTCTCCTTTCTTGTGAATGTCGTTGTGCATTTCGTTAAGGCCGTCCATCAGTTTCTTGAAAAAGATGGCTAGTCGTTCTGTGCGCATACTGCGGAAAAGTTCCGGGAAAGCGCGGCTTACGCCAATGCGGTTTTCGAGCGCACGGCCCAAACCTTCGGGTACTTGCAAATGGTCTGCCACCGCTACGAACGATCCGTCTTTGAGGCGAACAACGTCTGTAGCCGTTAAATTCACGAATATGCCTCCGGCGGGTTGAACCTTCCAAACGACTTGTAAAAAGTCGGGGTTGGCGAATAAAAGCGCGGCGGGCAACTTGCCTTTTTTCCAAAGGCTTTGTTCTCCATAAATGTCTTTTGCCAACGCGTTGAAAAGCCGTGCTCTTTGCGCTACACCTGCTTCTAGCGTTTTCCATTCATCGCTCGAAATCACCAATGGAATCGGGTCAGTACTTTTGTGGCTACCGCTCATGCTTGACGAAAGATCGTTCTCGTCAGGGACGTTGTGCAGACGCCTGCAGCGGTGCTCGAATTCCACTTTCGACAATGCCGAAATGGATTTCATAAAAGTGTTTTCAGTCTCTACGTATTTCATATTCTGTTAAATCGCAAAAAATGTGCCAAGCCATTTATACGTGATTTTTGCATGATTTTATTACAGATTTTGTTTGTTTTACAATTTTTGAATGTAATGGTGGGGTGTGATTTTTCGTTTTTTTGTTCAATTACCTTGTTTTATCGCTGAAATTTCACGAAAAAAGGGGCTTTTTTATGAATTCATTTGTTGGCATGAATTTTGCAAAGCTCTCGCGGAGACATTTAAAATTATGAACACTGCTGAAGTTTTGATCAAGTCCTTAGAAAGTGAAGGCGTCAAGTACATTTTTGGAATCCCTGGTGAAGAAACTCTCGAACTGATGGAAGCGATTAAAAAGTCGTCCATCAAGTTCATTACGGTCCGTCACGAGCAGGGTGCTGCTTTTATGGCCGATGTCTATGGCCGTTTAACAGGGAAGGCGGGCGTTTGCCTTTCGACGCTTGGACCTGGCGCAACAAACCTTGTGACAGGAGTTGCCGATGCAAACTCCGATGGTGCTCCGCTTATTGCCCTTACAGGTCAGGTAGGTACGGAGCGTATGCATTTGACGAGCCACCAGTATTTGGATCTGGTGAAAATGTTTACGCCGATTACCAAGCGCAGTAAACAAGTCGTTCGTCCGGATACGGTGAACGAAATTGTGCGTATCGCGTTCAAGTATGCCGAAATGGAAAAGCCCGGGGCATGCCATATTGACTTGCCTTGCAACATTGCCGCAATGGAAGTCGAAGGCGAGGTTGCTCAAACTCCCTTAAAGCATCATCGTGAAAATACCGTGTACGCTAGTACCGATGCAATTCTTGCTGCGGGTGGCGTCTTTGCGTCTGCCAAGAATCCGGTGATTCTTGTGGGCCATTCTGCAGTGCGAAACCATGCATCCGAAGCATTGAACGCGTTTGCGTATTCGTCGAAGATTCCTGTGGTGTGCACCATGATGGCTAAGGGCGTGGTCTCTAGCGACAATAAGTATTTCATGGGCTGCATCGGCATGCCGCAAAGGGATTTCCCGAACATCGTTATGGAAAAGGCGGACCTTGTGATTGCCGTGGGTTATGACGTTGTGGAATACGCGCCCGCCAAGTGGAATCCGAATGGAGACAAGATGATTATCCACATTGACGAAACGCCGAACCATGTGAACAAATTCTATCAACCCGAAGAAGAAATCATTGGCGATATTTCGGCGTCCTTGGATGCGCTTGGCAGCGTTTGCCCGAACACGTGGGAACCGGAATGGGCTTTGCAAATCCGTCAATTGATGATCGCAGACCATTCGCGCTATGATCACGATACGACATTCCCGCCTTCGCCACAGAAAGTGCTCCATGACATTCGACTCGTGATGGAAAAAGATGATATCTTGATTTCGGACGTGGGCGCCCATAAAATGTGGATCGCAAGGCAATACAATTGCTACCATCCGAACACTTGCATAATCTCTAACGGCTTTGCGACCATGGGAATTGCTGTGCCCGGAGCCATTGCCGCCAAACTCTTGAATCCGAAAAAGAAGGTCTTGGCGGTTACCGGTGATGGCGGCTTTATGATGAACAGCCAGGAATTGGAAACCGCATTCCGCGAACACATCCCGTTTGTGACGCTTATCTTTACTGACGGAGGCTATGGCCTTATTCGGTGGAAACAAGAGGAACGTTACGGAGATAGCTTCTCGGTCGATTTTACGAACCCGGATTTTGTGAAGTATGCTGAATCCATGCACCTGAAGGGCTACCGCATTGAACGCACCGAAGATTTGCCTCGTACGTTGAGAGAGGCGTTCCGCCAGGATGTGCCGAGCATCATCGAGTGCCCGGTGGATTACTCCGCGAACACCGAGCTTACGGAGTATTTGAAAAATTTGAACATATAAGGAATCTTATGGGATACATCAATAGCCTTTTTACGGGACAATCAGAAATAATTGGCGTTGCCGTATCGGAATACTCCCGTTTTCTTTCCGTCGACAGCATCTCGGGGCATCCCGCCGTTTATCGCCATTTGAAACCCTGCGGTAATGTTGAAGAACATAAACCGCAGAAACAGAACTTGTAAAGACTCCTCCATCCAGCAATCAAAGAACCGCCGGTAGCAATACCGACGGTTCTTTTCTGAATCTTGAGTTTTGCGACTTTCGCGAAAATGTCATTCCCGCCACCGAGCGGGAATCACCATTCATACAAAAATGGCGGGTCGAAACCCGCCATTTTTTGAAAGCTTTAGTGAAAGGGAGATGCCCGATTAAATCGGGCATGACAATGTCATTTATTTGCACTCTTCGAGTGCAATAATCTGCGCCTCGGTCATGGCGAAATGAATTTCGCCGCGACTCTCGGCTT
>CAMJNF010000090.1 GCA_946407235.1 uncultured Fibrobacter sp.
CCCAAATTCAAACGAACAAGAGAATGCTCTCCTAAACTTAAACCAAATAAAAAATGGTCATTTCTAAAAAAGAGCACCCCGTCTAGTAAAAAATGCGATTCCTTATATCGATATGCTTCTTGAGCACTTTTTTCTTCACGATGAGAATTATCGTCGCCCCAAAAGCCTCCACCACTAAAGCCAATATTGATAGAATTCGGTTTGGCACTCATAAAACGCGCTGCCGACGGAGCATGCGACGAGCACCCCGCAAGCATCGTTGCCACAAGCAAAACAAGTAAACAAGCCAACCGATTCATCTCGTATAAAATAGCTTTAATTCAAAAAGTTTCAACGTAATCTATCGGCAAATTTCAACCGCCCATCAGGCGATTTGCCATTTACTTTTTCTTTTTAGCAGCGGGCAGTTCTGGAAGCATGGCGTCGAGCAATCGCACGAGCAAGCCGTTGTCTGCAATCTGTTCAGCAGAGACACGCAACATCGGCTTTGCGCCATCATATGGCAACTGCAATTTTGCATCCGGGAGTACAGCCTTCGCTGCAGCCACAGGCTTCACGAGCAAGCGATCATCGTAAATCCCGCCAAAAATTTTTCCATCAGCATAAAGGATATACTCGCCCATCATCTTGCGGGTGGTCACGCGCAGTTCCCCCTTGAACTGCGCCAAGACGTAATCACGGAACTTTTCAGAACTCGGCATTTTTATTCTTTACCAAATTAACGATACAGCCCCTAAATTCATCAGCATTACCAATATGATAGCTATCTGTACCAAAATACAAAAGCGAATCCTTGCTATTGTAGGTGGAAGCAAGATCCATCAGCCCCGCGTTTTCTACTTTACAAATTTCTGGAGTCATTCTAGAATCAGACATATAATCCAAAATACAAACTCCATTGCCAGATTTCAAAGTCGCACCAACTTCTACATAACTACCACGGTTATACTGCAAGCGTTTCGCCTTGGTAAACTCGACCTCAAAATTCTGTCCACTGATTACGAATGAAATATGCGCTTTATCTCTACTGTTAATAACAACATTATTGTTTTGCACATATGCTTCAAAATTTTCATTTTTCCAGAATGCAGTCCATGGGGAAACTCCATATCCCGACACAACGGCACCTTCATTTGTATAAATAATTAAATCAAAGATATCTTCCATAAAAGAAGACTCCGTATAATCGTCATAATCATCTTCAGTCGGAGCATACATGTCTATTGGTTTACCATTCAAATCAATCACGGACGCAAAAAGGGTATCCTGCGTAAAATCAAAGTATGTAATTGTATTTTTCAGTCTGCCACTCAACTCTTTTGACTCACTGCAATCAAGCGAATTAGTTTCTTGAACATACTCGCAGTTTACCTTTTTCCACTTATTCTTAATCTGTCCATTTTTACCACCAACAAATATTTGACCATACGTTCTAACATCTTCATCGCTATAGAAAATAACAAGCGTATCGCCTCTAAAATCATACACCCTTTCAATATGTTGTGTATCCACCATCGTCACGAATTCGTATTTGTCATCGTCAACTTTACAAACATCATGACTAAGCACTTCATAAGTCGAAAACTTCCGATTCGCCTCATCCAAAACTAGCGGGTACTTGACACCCACAAAATTTTCCCTTGAATTATTGGACACTGGGTTAGACTCTCCACCATCACTACAGGCAAGCATCGTAGCACAGAAAAGCAAACCAGTAAGATTCAAAAATTTCATAAAAACTCCTTCCAAATCGTTTACCATAAATAATATAAATTTCAGGACAATGTTCTCCGGTAAGTCGCGCTTTACAATTTCTTTTTCAGCACTCTCGCACAAGGCTTTTCGACAAGTTCATGCAACGCAACAGCAATAAACGCACACAGCGCAATCGACACCGCAATTTGCAGCACATTATTTTGAATGCCACACGCAGCAAATAGCCAGTTCTCAATTTCAGTATTAAAAGTCTGTGCTAAGAAAAACGCGTAACTTGCCGCACTCGCATAACGCAGCACCGCAGATCCCTGCAATTTCGGCGACTTAAGCCCCGCCAGCGTTAACACCATGCAGGCAAACAGCGGAATTACAATCCAGTCGTAAAGCATGTAATTGCCCACGAAAATATTCAGACGCACCGCAATCGAAACCCCTGCAACCAAAAGCAAAACTTCAACAAGCAGAGCCTTCCAAGTCGCAAGGATTTTCGCGATTCTAGCCCGGATCGGCAATGAGCACAACAGCACGCCAATGAAAAATTCAAGACCTCGGAAAAACGGGTTTGAATAAATCGAGTCCGTCTTGAAGGTATGCACGACAAGCGGCGACCAGAACAAAATCGCAATACAAACAGCAAGAGCAATCCACTTCGTACGAGTAGTCATCTGCTTTACAATTTCTTGCATCAGCGGGAAAAACAGATACGCGAGCAACAGGCAAGAAATAAACCACGTTCCGTCATTATGGCTGACTGGGAATAGCGTCGAGAACACACTTTGCAATCCCAAGACTTCAACCGGCAACAACACCAGATTCTGAAATACTGATTCATGTCCCAAGGTCACGACATACAATACCGCCACAACCAAGTACAAAGGAAAAATTCCGAAAATACGTTTCAGGTAAAATTTCTTGAGTGCCGGAGCCTGCACAAGCGATTTATCCTTATACGTCAAGAACAGCACATAGCCCGAGAGCATAAAGAATGCCGTCATGAACACAGCGCCCATCGACACAAATCCCGTCAATGGTCCAAAACTGCTATCATGATGGATATTGCAATGGAAAAGCAGCACCATCACGGCCGCCACAACGCGAAAGAGATCTAGCCCTGCCGCACGCTGAGATATTTTCTTTTCGTCAATAATCATACAACTAAATTATAGTTCTTGTTAATTAAAAAATGCATAATGAGTCATAAAATAAAAGCGATTTCGTGGTTCGCCAATTTCACGACCATAACGGAATTCAAAAGAAAAACCTTTATAGGCCAAATAAGTACCTACACCAAATTCATTATACTGTTCAGCATAAATTTCATTCATAGAACAACATTCCGTGTGATTGATAACCTTATATGAATTCCGCGAAATATGTTCACTAAACCCTACCTTGAAATTTTCCGATATAGGGATTTGTTCGATTAACATAACCCCACCTACAACTTTAGAAATCCCCTTATCAGATTTGCTTTCACTTGGAGAGAGACCGCCCCACCCTTGCACACCAAAATATTGGAATCGCGGTCCTAAAAACATTCTATACGTATAATCTTCAAAAGCAAATCCCAATACCACATGAGATGAAGCAGCAAACCAAGCAATGTCTAGATTCCAGTTTCCCTCTTCATACGAATAATATTGATCATGGGCCGCGTTATTTTTAGGACCATAAGAGACTTCGCGATTGTCAACATTTCCTGTTCTAATAGTCCCACCTACAACAAAACTCATGCCATCTTTTTTCGCATTCATAAACTGCGCCGCAGAAGGCGGATGGTTAGAACACCCTGCAAAAAGCAGGGCCAACACACACAAAACTGCAGAATAGAACTTTCGAGCCATTTTATAAAGTTAAAATATTTCCGATAAATGCAAGAGCATTTTATCTGCTGGTTTTATCCACTCATCAGAATTTTTAAAACAAGTGCAAAAAAAATGCCCTCCCCATACGCGAACCATGCTCACGTAAACTCTAAAGAGTTAAGTGAGCAAAGTACACAAGGTGGACATGACGCAATCACTGGATTCTTCGCTTTGCTCAGAATGACTCATTCTTTCGTCTCTCGTCTGTAGGCTCAGAGAGCCGTTCTTTCGTCTAAACCCTAATCCTCTTCCTTCACGCCCATGAGGGTCATGGCGAGTTTCCAAGTTTCCTTGTTTTCGAAACTGTCGCGCTTGCCACCGCCGTAGCGGGCATGGGCAAATTCTTCGAGCAGCGGCTTCCAGCCATCGAGTTTATCATCGGCAACGAGAGCGTCCAAATTCACGGCAGAAGCGGCGGCAGCTCCCGTTCCGGCTGTTCCGAACTTTTCAAAGGCATATTCCTTGCAGATTCCTTCGAGTTCCAAGAGCCATTCACGGCTATCGGCCACCATCACGCGCTGCTTCAAGACCATCATCTTTTCGCGGAGAGCGTTCTCAGCGGCATTCTTTTTTGCGGCCGCCGCTTGTGACGCCGCACGACGACGCACACGCCACATTCCAGCGGCAATCACGCACAAAGCCACAACAACGCCGACAACAATCGGTAGCATACTGACCGGCGCATCGACACGCACCGGCACGGAATCGCTACGCAAGTCCAGCGACTGCCCCATCGGCGTCGGGATTTCAAAACGCATCGCCGGGATATTCAAGTTACCCGTATCCTGCATAACAAGCTTGTAATTGAACGTGATCTGCGCGAGTTCCTTGCCGTCCTTGATCGAACGGCTCGACTCCTGCGAAACGCCCAACTGCAAAATGCCTTTCGCATTGGCAGAACTCGTCGGCACCACCAGAATGGCACTGCCCTGAACGCTCCACGAAACCGTCACAGGGAAATCAATCGTATCGCCTACAGTCGCCTTGAGAGCAGCTCCAGGCGTCCCTGCCGTAATCGAAATACCGAGCTGTTCCGCAGTCGGGAGCACTGGCATTTCTGGCGCATTGCCTTCGGCATCCAAGCTATCGGCGGCAACCCCCGCATCAAGCACAGCCGTAGAATCATTCACAGGCACCACGAGGGCCGCAGAATCTACAGAAGACTGCTTAACAAGCGCGGCATTTTCAACTTTCTCATCTTTACTCGCTTTTACCGCCTTAGCAACCTTTTCAGACTTTTTCGTTTTTGCAGCCTTCGCTGCCTTGGAATTCACATTTTTTTCTTTCATGCTAAAGAATATACAAAAAGTCCCCGCTTCACGGGGACCCTTGAAAAGGAGTTTTGCACCGGGGCTTTGCCCCGCGCATTCCAAGACTTTATTAGAACGGACGAACCATCAAGCCGTTCAACAAAGCAGAATACATCGTGAGCAAGATATCCGAGAAATAGCTCGACGTATTATTCGACGGAGCCTTGGCATTCAAGCCCGTTGTGCAGGCATTGAGCCAAT
The DNA here is from genome assembly GCA_946407235.1 of uncultured Fibrobacter sp. Taxonomy (GTDB): domain Bacteria; phylum Fibrobacterota; class Fibrobacteria; order Fibrobacterales; family Fibrobacteraceae; genus Fibrobacter. The sequence continues at coordinate 5,093 of CAMJNF010000090.1, forward strand.
CAGGATTGCCAGAGAGACCCGTTGCGCACCAAGCTGCATACCACTGGCTCGATACGACCTTGTTTCTGGTGTTGTCGTTACCCACAGCCAAATTCCAGGAATAGTTCACAGAAAGCACCGGGCTATCCGGATTATTGGTCGACTTCGTTGCAATAAAGGCATTCAGCTTATTGAGGACTGCAGCGGCACGAGGATCCTGATACCAGTAGTAATCCCATGCAATGCGCCACGGAATACGAACTGATTCCTTATTGAACGTGTACCAAGTCCAGCTACCCGGGCCAGAACCTGCAGCTTCGTTAGGCGGATTGGCAGCAACACCAGTGGCATCGCTCCAGTCCGGGAACACGCCCGTGCCAGCATCCTGGACCAACTGCATGTAAGCATACATGGCATTCAACACGCCCGTCCAGTTATGAGCCGGATTCGGATCAACCATGGCAAAGAGTCTCAAGGCAACCGGAGAGAAGTAGCTCAGGTTGTAAACCGGATTTGTACCCTTCCACAAGTCCTCATCACCAGAGTAGACGAGCAAGGTTGCCGGATTGACTTCCAAGTCCCAAATTGCGTTGATAAACGAAAGAGCGTCACCCAAGTAGATATTTGCCGCATCGACATTGCCCAACGCGAGCATCTTGTAATACATGAGGATAAGCGCCGTTGCAATATCTTCGTCAGCATCTGTTGCACTGGAATTATCCACAGGGGTCCAGTGGAACGACACGGTAATCCACGGCATAAGCTTTCTGTCGGCGTATTCTCTATATGCTCTGCTGTAATTCCACATGCGCATAAAGGCTTCGTCATCGCCATTGAAATAGGCCAAGAGCATACCGTAGCCGATACCTTCAGAAACCGTGCAAGCACGGAACTTCATGGGCTGCAAAGAGGAATTGGCCATGCAATAATCTCTATAGTAACCCGAAGACTGAGCAGACCAAACAACACGAGCGGACGGCAAGTAATTATGGGCGGCATCCGGGAGGAAAACAACCTTAAATTCCGTGGCGAGTTCCGGATAAGTTGTAAGTTCCTGTTCGTAAGTCGTAAAATGGTAGCTCTTCCACAACGCATAATTGTTTGTTGCGTAAGTAAGAGCAACAGAATTGGCTAGTTTAGGATACGCTACCGGAAGCGGAGTCGGAGTAGAACTTGTAGGAACCGGAGTTGAAGACGTCGGAACCGGAGCAATAGCAGCAGAGCTCGTCGGAACCGGATATACCGCAGAACTCGGAGTCGGATTGATCGGAGCTACCGGCGTAGGATCATCGCCGCAGGCTCCCAGTAAAAACGCCGTTCCCAACAAAGCTGGAACCAGAATTTTTTTGGAAATCATAAAGGCCTCTCATAAGCTCCCCAAACAGGGGATTGGTAAATGCCAAAGTAATATATATAAATATAGCTTTTAAGAAAAGACAAAAAAACTTAAAACAACTTTACTTGTGATAAAAAGCAAGAAAAGGGCCGCTTGCGCGACCCTTTCCTAAATTCTTGCGAATCCGTTAAATTACTTCAAAACAATCTTGTTGGTGAAGTTGACGGACTTGCCAGCAACGCGGACCATGTAGACACCAGCGTCGAGGCTTGCGAGGTTGAGAGCGGAAGCTGCGCTACCCTTAGCAACAACCTGGCCCTGGAGGTTGAGAACTTCAGCAGTAGCAACGGTGTTCACACCGGCAAAGCTGAGAGTACGGCCAGAGAGGATTGCCTTAGCAGAGGAAGCACCACGGACAGCCTTGATTGCATTACCTTCACCGCATTTGCCATCGAACGGTCCAATGGACTTGATGTTGAATTCGTAGCTACCCGGAACAGCCTGGATCTTGAACTTGACAGCAACGAGCTGAGCTGCAGCGTCGGTACCGCTCATCTTCGTAGCTTCCTTGTACCATGCCGGCTGCTTGAAATCTGCCCAAGCCATCTTCTTGGTCGTCGGAGCAGAAGCCTTAGCGAGGGCAACGTTCGGGTTTGCATAACCGATAGTTGCGTCAACAGCGTCGCCGAGACCGAGTTCGAGGTTCGGACCTGCAGCAGCAGTATAAGTGATGCAGAGGCCACCCCAAGCAGAAGCATTACCAGCTGCCGGAGTCTTGTCGTCTGCAGAAGTTTCACCAACAACGTTGAAACCGATACCCACGAACGGGTTATAGGTCAAAGTACCCTTAGCGAGAACTGCAGTACCGCAGATACCACCGCATTCAGCGATAACCGGGTCCATTGCGTCCGGGGAGTATTCGTTGCCAAGCGGAACCGGCCAAGTCACGGAAGAAGCACCACCGTCACCATCGTCACCGTAGCTGAACCAGTAGCCAGCAGTTTCGGTGTCGTTACCGATTTCGGTAAGAACCTTGTCGCTATCAGCGTTCCAGGTTATGAAAGCAAATGCACTAGTAGCAGCAAGAAGTGCCGAAGCAAGTGTAAGTTTCTTATTCATAATTCTCTCTCTTTTTTTAACAGTTTTACCCAAAACGGGCGATTTGGACAACAATATATTTTTTTTTCTCCAAAAATGCCATACCTATAGCACTTTGAAAAAAAAATTTACATAACCAACCTTTAACCATCCTTTCTCTTGTAATATACTACTTTGCAAACTTTCAGAGTACATACAAATTTTATTATAAAAAACTACTGTGTATTTTATCACACGGCAAGAACGCAACTTTTTTATTACGATACAAAGTATTTCATTCTAACGCACATAAAACTACATTGTATATTAATAGGGTGACGGTGTAAAGCGAAACGCACAGCCAAATCGGCCGTGTGTTCAATGGTAAACAAAAAATTAGGCTAAATTGTTTACTATCTTCGTTTTATTTAAATAATTTTTGTCAAAACAAAAGGAAAAAAACTCATGAGATTGACAAAGCTACTGACAAGCATTTTGGTAGGCGCGGCGGTTTCCGCTTTCGCAGCCGATGCATCGACAGCGTTCCCGAGAAAGGTCGGGCCGGTATCTTATTACGGCGCCCTTCACACAAACGGCAACAAGATTGTTGGCGCAAAGAACAACCAGCAAGCAATGCTTCGCGGCGTGAGCCTTTTCTGGTCCGACGCTACAGGCGCATCTTATTACAACCCGGCAGTCATTTCATGGGTCGTGGATAACTTCAAGATTGACGTATTCCGCTACGCCATGGCAATCGAATATTACGACAGCGATGGCGGCACCAAGAACCAGGTAGACGCTGGTTCTGCCTACAAGACCTCTCCGGAAGGTCAAATGTCCATGATCGACAAGATGGTCCAGGCCGCAATCGAAAACGATGTCTATATCATTCTCGACTGGCACAGCCACAGAGCCCACCTCGAAACGTCCATCGCCAAGGACTTCTTCCAGAAGGTTTCCAAGAAATATAAAGACGTGCCGAACGTCATTTATGAAATCTATAACGAACCGGTCAGCGGTAGCGGTGGCGACTGGGGCGCAATCAAGAATTACGCTAACCAGGTTGTTCCGGCAATCCGCGCCAACACACAGAACCTGGTTATCGTCGGTACGCCGAACTGGTCCCAGCACCCGGAACAGGGCGCAAGAGACCCGATCAGCTCGCCAAACATCGCCTACGTTTTGCACTTCTATGCCGCAACACACTCTCAGGGTAGCTACGGCGGAAACGTTTCCAGCGCTCTCAGTGCAGGTTCTCCGGTATTCATCAGCGAATGGGGTACTACCAATGCAGACGGTAACGGTGATCCGAACTCCAGCGCCACAAGCGCATGGACCACGTTCATGGACCAGAACAACATTCCGAACTGCAACTGGAGCTTGCGCCAGTTGACTTCCGACGTGGACCAGAAGAGCGAAAAGTCCGCCATTTTCGCTGGCGACAAGTCCCTCATTACGGCCGCCGCCCTCGATGCAGCAACGCTTACGACTTCGGGTAACATCGTCAAGAGCTACCTCACCAAGAACGCTCGCTCCTGGCCAGACTCCATCACCAAGGGCAAAAGCGGAAGCTGCTCCTTCAAGGCAACATCTGCAAAGCAAACCGACGGTAAGATTTCTAACGTACTCAAGTCCGGTTGCACTTACACTTCCAGCAACGAAAAGGTCGTTACTGTCTCCGGTTCCGACATCGTTATCAACGACTACGGTTACGCCATTTTGACCGGCAACGACGGTTCACAATCTGTAGTCTCCATCAAACAAGTCGCAGGCCAGACCATCACAAACCTCGAAGACATGACCTGTAACTTCTCCGGCACTTGCAAAACGGCCTCCAAGACAGGCAGAACGGTAGACTTTGACGGAGATAACGTCAACGACTACGTTCTTACCATGGAAGACAAGACCAACGAAGGTTCTGCATTCAAGCTTACTTCGCTCGACCCGACCATTGTTTCTGTCAGCAAGTCGACCTGCAAGAGCACGTCCTGCTCGAACGCCCAAAAGAACAAGCAAGTCTGGATGTTGCATTTCTTGGGTTACGGCACAGCAAGAGTTGTCGCAACGGCTGCAGCAATTCCTGGATTCCGAGCCATGCAGGATACATTCGAAATCAAGTACCAGAAGGCCAACCACCGCATCTCTGAAAAGTTCAAGAATCAGACTGTTCCGATAAACTTTGAATCTGCAACGGGTCTCCCGGACGTCACCATCACCGACAAGGCTCAGATTACCTACACGTTCAACGGAAAGGAAACTTCGGCATACATGATTAAGTTTGGCGAAGGATTCGCAACAAGCGCATACCCGGCAATCATTTCTATCACCGCATCCGCACCGGAAACAGCCAACTATGCGGCCACAACAAAGACGGTATTGTTCATCATCGGCGATAGCGCATCGGCAATCAACAAGGATGAATACTATCAATACATTAACCCGTCCATTGCCATCAAGCCGGTTCACAAAGCCCAGAACAATCTCAAGGCTAGCATAAATGGTTCGACACTCCAATTCACGACCAGAAAAACGGGCCTCGTCAAAGTCGATGTTTACGATGCTCTCGGTGTAAGCGTGATGCAGAAGTCTGACGTCTATGGTGCAGGCAGCCACTCGATGAACCTCAAGGCACTCCCCAGCGGTTCCTACACGCTAGTTGTCCGACAGGGTAGCCAGAAGTCATCCCTCCACTGGACAAACAAGTAATCAGATAATGGCGGGCTCCGCCCGCAAAACAGATGTGAAAAACTCCAGCCGTTGGCTGGAGTTTTTTTATGAGAAGTTTTTGAAAAGGAGATGCCCTCCCCATACGCGGATCATGCTCACATAAGTGCTAAAGCACTAAGTGATCAAAGAGCTCAGTGGCGGGCATGACAACGCATTTTCGTGAAGATTCTTGTAAGGTTCTACTGTTTCGAGCCGTTCAGCTTGTAAGAGCGTTCTCCATCGCGGATAATCACGTTATTGCGGGTCCGCTCAACGAAGGGAACTTTTTGCGCTTGTGCGGATTTAGAGATCGAGTTCAGCCTTGTCGTGTACTTATTTTTGTCGTAAACATAACGTCCGACGTAGACACCATAGCCCGACAATTTATTAGCAAATTGGATGCAGTCTGCGCCTATTGTTTCGCCACAAACACTCAAGTAAACATCAATTTTACCACCGCTCCAATCTCCATATTTAAGTCCACTTAGATTTGCCTCAAATGAAATTTCATTGTTACCATCAAACGTCATTACAGTATCTCCGCCCGCAATCGAAATTGTACGGCCATGAACGTCACGAAAATCAACGTTTGACAATTCAATATATTCTGCCAACGGTGCAGGAACAGTATCCAAATTTCCCTGTCTTTGAGGTATCGACAATACCAATTTCGTTTTCATCTTGCGCGTCAAATTTCCAAAGCCCACATTCTGAATGCGCACCTTCGCACGGAATATGCCATCAGAGCCCACAGTATCACTAACCCACGATTCGCGCAAAACGTAACGGTAGCCCAAGTGGTCATCAATGTACTTGAAGCCTGTGAGCGAATCAATTCTCGTGCCATCGTACTCGAAATCTTTTCCTTTAAAATGCGCCTTTTTCCAGCTATCAATCAAGTTATTATTCCACTGGATGTTCAGATAGCTCGTATGCGTGCGGAAGCCCTCGTATGCAAGGAACTCCGGCGTATTGATGACCTG
>CAMJNF010000091.1 GCA_946407235.1 uncultured Fibrobacter sp.
CCTTGAGTGCCTGTTCCGGCAGGACAGACGGTCCTGCGCTAAAGTTATAGACTTTATTTGCCATTGTTGTGTTCCTTATTAGGGGTTGTGCCCGTCAGGGCTAAAAAATTACGGTGTAAAATTAGTAAATAGGCGGTGGAGTGGCAATAGAATATATTGCTCCCAAAAAGGAGAAACCCGCCGTAAAAGGCGGGCTATTCCTAATTCCGAATTCCTAATTCCGAATTACACACCAAGTGCCTGGATGGCGGCCTTGTACTTCTTGAGACGGAACTTCGTCTTGAGTTCGCGGCGTTCCTGACGATGAATGTACTTGTCTTCGAGGAGCACGTTCAAGATAGCGCTTTTGGCTTTTGCTGCCGTCGGATTGCTCTTGAGCGTTTCAACGAAGCGGACGAAATCCTTTTCGCGCGCATCGTAAGTGGCGTCTTCGGCAGGCACGCCTTTCTCCATGAGATGGCAACTATACTCGTCAATCCAGGATTGATTCTTGTGGTAAGTCATCTTTTGGATGAGGTCGACCAAGTCAGCCGGAACGCCCATCTTGATCATGTCGTCCGGAGTCTTGTTTGTAGAAGATGTAATGGAATCCTGCAGAATAGCGAGAACTTGGACGTCTTCTGATTCGCCCTTGTTCTTGAGGTAATCAGCGACATTTTGGAGAAATTCGATGTAGGGGCCGCCAGCCTTGTCTTGCTGACCTTTGTGAACGGTATCTGCTATTTTGTAGGCGTCTTGATAAGAGAGCATTATTAACCTTTTTTTAAAAACTTCGAGCATCGATGATGCCCTTGCCTTGAATATACATAAAGCATAGCTAAATATTCGTCTGTTTTTTTGCAATTGAGATGAAAAACACCTTTTTTAGGGCTCCAAAAGTGTTCTTTGATATTTTTTTTGCATGTGTGATTGAAATCACAGGTGGTGGAATATCCCTATCGAGCGTTTCTTATCTCAAAATTTGCATGTCAAAATGTCTTAATTCTTGGTGAAAAACGCGTTTTTTTGCGTTTTTTCCTATGGCTATAGCCCAAATGGGTTATGAAAAAAATGTCTCTAATACTTTACGTTTTGGGGGGTGAAATCTATATTTCGCTGAAATTTTATAAATGGTGGGGCTGTGCCCTCTACTAAGTGAAGGAAAACAATGAAAAATCATTCTATGAAACTTGGCGTTGCGTTTTTGGTCGCATCGCTGTTTTTCGCCGCTTGCGGTGATGACGTGCTCGTATCGGAGGATCTACATCAATCATTCTCGACGGTAGGTGCTCTTGATCCTGATGAATGTAATGACAAAACTGAAGGCAACATGGCTTTTCTGAAGTCCAAGGCCACGATGTACGTGTGTTCCGAAGGCGAATGGATTGCTTTGAATGACCAAGATGCTATCCAGTATCGTTGCGAATCCAAGGAACTCAAGGACAAGTCCGGCTTCGCGATTATTTGCGATGGCGATACGATTGGAGTTATCAATAACGGCAAGGATGGCAAGGATGGTAAGGATGGCGTTAACGGCAAGGACGGTACCAATGGTAAGGACGGCGTTAACGGTAAGGATGGTTCCAATGGTAAGGACGGCGTTAACGGCAAGGATGGTGCCGATGGCAAGAACGGCACCAATGGAACGAATGGTTCTAGCGGAACGAACGGTACTAGCGGAACGAATGGCTTGTCCGCCTACGAAATCGCGAAGGAAAACGGTTTCACGGGTACCGAACAGGAATGGCTTGCATCCTTGAAGGGTGAAAACGGCAAGAACGGAACGAATGGTACTAACGGAACGAACGGTACAAATGGTACTAACGGAACGAATGGCAAGTCCGCCTACGAAATTGCAAAGGAAAACGGTTTCACGGGTACCGAACAGGAATGGCTTGCATCCTTGAAGGGTGAAAACGGCAAGAACGGAACGAATGGTACTAACGGAACGAACGGTACAAATGGTACTAACGGAACGAATGGCAAATCCGCCTACGAAATCGCAAAGGAAAACGGTTTCACAGGTACCGAACAGGAATGGCTTGCGTCCTTGAAAGGCGAAAACGGCAAGAACGGTACAAACGGTACGAATGGTAAGGACGCCGATATGGACAAAATCCAGAAGGATATTGATAGCAAGTTTAGCAGCGCTTCTGCCAAGCAGCAAAAAGACATTGACGATGCTCTCAATAGCTTGAGTTCCGCCTCTGCCAAGAACCAGAAGGACATTGACAATGCTCTCAACAACTTGAGCTCTGCCTCTGCCAAGAACCAAAAGGACGTTGACGACGCCCTCAAGAACTTGAGTTCTGCAACGGACAAGTTCGGCGAAGATATCGACAGCAAGTTCAACGATGCTTACAGCAGCTTGAGTGCTGAACTTGAAGACAAAAAATGCGAAATCGTCAATACGGAACGCAACGACGAAACGGCTATTATCACCGTGACAATCCGTTGCGGCGAAGCCGAAACCAAGATGGAAATCCCGTTCACGCCCGTGAACGAGAACCTCGCCAAGGTGTACAAGAAGCATGTTATCGTGCGTTTCCCGGTGCAGGCCAACAAGGAAACAAAAACCGATGACATCTACGAGGAAATCTGGAAGAACCTCAAGGGTGGCGACAATGCAGAACTTACCGTGACGGACCTTGACGAAAAGTTCGCCCCGAGCGGCAAGGTGTTTATGCAGGACTTGTTCGCCGCTGCCAATAAATCCTTTGTGACAATCGAAGAAACTAACGAAAAGACGGTGGAATACAAGGTTGCACGCCTCGAAGGGGATATCGACATCACGAACCTTACGACCCCGGTTGTGAAGCTCCGCGTCAAGCTGAACCTAAGCAACAACGCTTTCGGCGCCTTTGGCGGATTTGGCTCGAACGCAACGGATGTCATTTACAACGCCTATGCAGACTTGTCCGATGCATCCGATACGGTTGTCATCGACTTCTTGACCGACTACAAGGCCGCCCGCGTAAAGAAGTTGGTTGACGATGGTAACGGTTTTGGTGTTGCAAACGAGCAGGCGAACAAGGAACTTGCCGATGCCCTTTATTTGGAAAACAGCGAAGAATATCCGTCTTTCGAACATTATGCCCCCGATCAGATTGGCCTGGCCGAAAACTTCAACAGCATCGTGTGGGTAATGGCCCTCATTGACCAAAAGGACAAGACTCCGGGTTTTAACCCGGTCTATAACGCTTTCCGCAATGTCTTTGCCGAAAACGGCAACTTTAACACCGCCGTCAATACGACTTACGCAGGCAAGGAACACAGCATGTTCTTTGTAGACTACCTCGCTTTGCTTATCGACGCGAACTTCTTCAAGTGGAACCAAATGCAGCATGGCGACTCTACTGCTGAAACGAATGTCTGGAGTGGTACGGATGCCGTCTATTACAAGATTTTGCAGAATGGATTTGTGGAAGCCTATAAGCTTAAAGTCGAAGACGCAAAGGTTTTCAATGATCCGTCTGGCTATAGCAGCAAGGTGTATAAGTCTGATGTCAAAGGGGGATATTTCCATTACTTTGAATATATCGAAAACGAACAAGGTTGGTATCCTGTAACACTTTGGGCTGTAGGTGTTGCAACGGTGGAAAAAGTTTGCGATGCTGACGCTGTTAATTCGACCTTCTTCTATAGCTTTGAAGGTCTTGATGAAAATGCCGTTTGTGTATGCGACAATGGAAAATGCTACTGGCAAGATACTGAAAATGTATGCTTGGGCCGTAATAAAGGAGATAAGGGATCGGCGTTCTTTAACGGGGAAATTCAAGAGTATGAGTGCGCAGAAGTAGAATGTAATCCATCCGCTTCTTCTTGCGTTGGTTTTGAACTTGGTCCTGTCAGTCCGAACTCTTCGAACTCTGTTGCATCCTCTTCTAGCGCTGCAAGTGGCAAGACTCCAGAAGAACAGGCCAACAATCCGAATTCCAAGCTTTACCTCGGTGAATGCAGCGCTACTGTAAACGAAGGCAAAGAAAAGCTGTTCGACATCAGGAATGCGGAACTTGCCACGACAACGAGCAAAACAACCCTTGTATGTGATGGCTCCAAATGGAGAAAGAAAGATGGTCATGACGAGGAATATGGAATATGTACAAAAACCGTGATGGAAAAGGGAGTCGTCAAGGAAGGAAATGGTTCCGCCTGGTACAAATGCGATTACCTTGATAAACAGGAAAAATACGAATGGATCGCTACTGATTATCGTGACAAGGATTTAGAAAAGGCTTGCCATTATGGCAATGTCAATGAAAAAGTGGTTACTGAATCCGGTTATGAATATGTTTGTGAAGAAAATTCTGAATATACAGACAACGACGGTAACCATATCCATGAATGGCGTGAAACGACTGCTGATGAATATTGCGTGGGTGACCGCGTCAAGGCTACAGTGCAGAAGCTTGAAAACGAAGACCTCGGCGAATCGACCTTCAACGAAAAGTGTAGCTACCACGGTTCTACCTATGCGAGAAACAATACTGCTAGCGGGGCCAAGGAATGGGTGTACTACGGTAATTTTATCAACGAAAGCACAAGAAACAGCGTCCTCTTGTTCTTGAATGGTTATAAGGATAATGTAATTTACACTTGTAACGATTGGTACTGTGATTCTGTTTCTGTAGAAGTCGTGCAGGGTGCAATTGCCTCGAATATGCCAGAAGACGAAAAACAGAAATGGATTAATGTCCTTTGCAACTATGGCGATTACAAGCGTGCTAGTGGCTACGCCGACGGCATCGCTTTTGAAGTCAACGTAACGTTAAAGAGTGGCGAAAATCCGAAGACGTTTGTCGCTAGTGCCAAGAGAAATGATTGGCACGAACCTACCTTTGAGGATATCTATGGCAAGTGCGACGAAGATAAGATGAAAAATCAAACCAAAGTAGCTGTTTACGAAGGAATAAAATACAAGTGTAACTACATTTCTGGAGGTTATTCCGGCGGATACTCTTGGGTTAAAGCAAGCGATTTGGATGAAAACGCAACGCTTGGAATTTGCACGAGAAATCGAAGAAAAGATGTCGCTATAGTCGGTGACGCATACTATGGATGTCATGATAATAATAACGTAGAAGGAATCCCCGCAAGTTCTTCCTCCACAGATTGGAAAGAAATTGGTGAAAATGAGTACCTTAACGCCAAGTTTGGTAATTGCGATACCGATAGAGGTGATACTAAAAACATTGCAGACATTAAGAGCGAAACCCTCAAGGATGGTGAAAGCCACAGTTTCAAGTGCTCTATAGCTAAAGAAGTCGTAAATGACTATGGTAAGTGGGTTGACGCCTCCACAGACATTGCTCTCGACCAGATTTGCAACAGAGATAACGAAGATGCAACTGTTACCAAAGAAAGCGTAATCTATGTCTGTGCGTACAAGGATGAATCATCCATTTATCAGTGGATTACTTTTGATGAGTACTGCGAAAATAAAGGTGAAAATTTGACTTACGGTGGGTATTTTGATAATCCGCTTAGTTCTTCTAGTATGTCTCACTGTGGCGAAAGTCATGAATGTCAAACGGAAACCGACAAGAAAATCTGCCATGTCGGTACCGAGTCTTTCGTCAAATTGGATAGCGTGTGGCAATCTGTGGCAGTATATTGCGATAAACATTCTACAGGTTACGCCTGTGAATTTGTCAATCATGAAGGTAATATAGACGAGTCTACTGTTAAGTATTACGAACAAACGAAATACTACGTAAAAACAGAACAAGGTTATAAGAAAGCAGAAACTGCAGAAGAATATTGCGAAGCGTTTGATCCGAATCATGTTGGGGTCTGCGTATTTGAATTTGACGTTTATTATTATTGCGAAGGTTCCAAGAAATGGATCCTTACCAGTGAATACTGCACGATCCGTGGATAGAATTTGTACTAGAACATGAAAAAACTTACCCTTATACTTGCACTTGCGCAGGCGGCGGTCTTTGCTCAGACCGGCCTCCTGGGGGGTAAAACTGGCCTCCACCAGCAAGATGCGAATACGCTTGGATTTTTCCACTTCCGTTTAGGGACGGGCGGTACAATTGCGACCGATAACTGGGGCTACACCCGTGGCGCCTTGTTTACGGACCAGTATGGCCGTACCCAGGAACTCGATGTGTGGGATGCCCGTATGGAAAAGGGCCGCATTGACGGCGCTTTGGCCGGTAACTTTAACTTTGCGTTTGGCCTCCGTGATGACTTGGATATCGGCGTGAGCCTCCCGATTTACTACGACCATGCAAAGGATTACTCTGGCGAAGCTATCCGCGCTCACATGGGCAAGGGTGGCCTCGGCGACTTGCAGTTCTATGCCAAGTACCGCACGCCGCACTTTTTTGGTCCGGATTACATGACGACTGCCGCCGTTGTGGATTTGACGGTCCCGACTGGCTGGAGGGGCGTGGGTATCCGCCCGCGTCACGCCTGGTTCCTCGATAACGAGGGTGGCCCGACGTATGCCTACACGGCAAACAGCGTGATGCTCGGCCTCACGGGCATTGTTTCTGTCGATTACTCCAAGAAGGGAGTTCCTCTTACTTGGAATTCTTCTCTTGGCCTTATGATTGGCATAGGCGATGCTTCGAATACGCTCGTGTATAGCACTGGCGTGAACTGGCTCGTGAATGATTATTTCCAGCCGTTCCTCGAATTCAGTGGCGAAATGCGCTTCGGCAATGATGCGTATCCGTTCAGCCCGATTACCGACCCGATGGTGCTCACGCCGGGTATCAATGTGAAGATTCCGTTCTTCAACATTGACTTTGCCGCAGGTATCGATATCGGTATCGGAAACCTTGTGGATGGCTACGACAAGAAGGATGCCCTCAAGGGGTGCGATGATTTCCGGATCAAATACAAGGGCGAAACGGGCTACAGGGCAAGCTATTGCTATGTGTCTCAGCCGCTTATTGCCGGTATCGCAAAGCTCACGTGGACGTTCGGCTTTGACGGCGACGACGACAACGACGGCGTAAAGAACCGCAAGGACAAGTGCCCGGAAACGTTCCCGCCGATCGTCGTAGACGAGGACGGCTGTGGAATCGATACGGACGAAGACAAGGTCTTCGACGGCCTCGATAAGTGCCCGGATACGCCGAAGGGTGTCGCTGTGGATTCTGTTGGCTGCCCGCTGGATACGGATGAAGATACGGTCCCGGATTACAAGGATATGTGCCCCGAAACGCCGAAGGGCGTTGCTGTGGATAGCGTTGGCTGCCCGCTGGATACCGACGAAGATACGGTCCCAGATTACAAGGATCAGTGCCCGAATACGCCGAAGGGTGTCAAGGTTGATTCTGTTGGCTGCCCGCTCGACAGCGACAAGGACGGAGTCTTTGATGGGCCGGACAAGTGCCCTGATACGCCGGAAGGTGTCGCCGTGGATGCTGACGGCTGTCCGCTTGATACCGATAAGGATGGCGTGCCGGATTACCGTGACAAGTGCCCGAATACGCTCCCGGGAATCAAGGTGAACAGACGTGGTTGCCCGCTGCGCCGCAAGGAAGACTTGGATTACCTCAAGAAAGGCATCCAGTTCGAATTCGACTCGGCAAAGCTTTTGGCCTCCAGTTACCCGACTTTGGATGACATCATCGCACTCTTGGAAAAGATTCCAGAAGTGAAACTTGAAGTCCAGGGCCATACGGATATCGTGGGTACCGAAGATTATAACCAGAAGCTTTCTGAAGACCGCGCTCACTCTGTGACGGATTACTTCCAGTCGAAGGGTATTGCTGGCGATCGCCTCCGTGCAATCGGCTTTGGCACGCGTATGCCGCTTGCTGATAACGTAACGGATGCCGGTCGCGCTAAGAATCGCCGCGTGGAACTAATTCCGTTCGGTTACTACACCGAAGGCGATAGCACTGTGGCTGCACCATCAGACTCGCTTTTGAAGGATAGCACCTTGGCGCCTCCGGCTGCTAAGGAAGGTTCTGTGAAAGGAGCAAAAACGGCGCCTGCCGAAGTGAAGGTGAAACTCAAGGTGGATCCAACGAAGAAGGTGAGGTCTGCATCGAAGGCTGGAGCCAGAAGGATGCGCTCTCTTCGTGAAAAGGCTCAAAAGGCTGTCGAAGAGCTGAATGCCGAAGTCAAGGCGAAGGCCGCAGACGTTAAGGATAAAGTTGCTCCGGTTGCTGATAAGCCCGCCGAAACACCGAAGCCTGCTGAGACTGCGCCGAAGTCGGTTGAGACTGCGCCGGCTCCGTAGAGCGATTGTCATGCCCGGCGCCTGTCCTCGCTTGGCGGGGATGACCGGGCATCTCCCTCTTGAAAATGTGAAAAGACCTGGCTTAGCGCCAGGTCTTTTTCGTAAAAATTGTTGGAGGTCGCGATGCTCGTGCAAACTGTTGTTAGCAAAATAAACAAAAACAAAGTAAGCCCTTGTTTTTCTTGAACGACTTTGTTAGATTATAATCAACAGTTCTGATGAACTGAGTTTCTTATATCGTTTTCTATATCCTTTCTTAAATCATTTGCTTTTATGAAAATTTCTTTCAAAAGAGAAAGGATAATTCATGGACAAAGAAAAGAAGCTTCAAGAAAAAGAGGCGAGAAAGCCGCACGACCCGTTTTTTTGCTGGCTTTTTTCTGATGTAAATCACCTTGGGCTGCTGCTTGAACTTGCGGGGAAAGTAAATGTTGACGTGGCTGATTTCCTTGCTGCGGTAAAATTGGACACTTTAGTTCGCATTCCGGACTCGTATTCCGAAGTGTACGAAACAGGCGATGCGGATTTGGCTTTCCGCGTGAACGTCGCTACGGGAGCGCCCGTATTTGTGGGAATCCTCGTAGAACACAAGTCCGGCCGTGATGCCGACACGTTCAATCAGCTTGCTCGCTACGTGCGCTCCGTGATGAAACGCTTCGACGAGGGGCGCCTGTTTGATGGACTCCCGACGATGGCTATCATATTCTATAACGGACGCGAAAATTGGAACCCGCTGGAGTTGCTCGAAAAGGACTATCCCAAGTATTTTCATGGCATGGTGTTGCCATTTCGCTGTGCGTTCGTGAACATGTCCGACATCCCAGACAGCGATTGTCTCGCTTGCGAAGATGTAATAACGGGCGTAGGAATAGCGGCAATGGTACATGCCTACGACAAGGACGCTTTCCTTGATGTGTTCCGCCAATTCGCGCCTAAATTGCAAAAATTGCCGCGAAATGAGTTCTCTTGTTTGCTGAACAAGATTAGTCTATATTTGAATGAGTACCTTGGTAATGATGTTCTGAAGGAGTTGAATATGGCATTCAAAAGCATTGGACAAAAGTACGGATTCGTCAGCGCCGGCGATGTTTTTCGCCAACGGATAGCCGAAGCCGATCAAAGAGCCGAAAATGCTGAAGCTGAGATTGTTCAGAATCGTACCGACACTCAAAAAGTCCTGCGAGAAATGGGCTTGTCTGAAGAGAAAATAGCGGAAATGGAGGCTAAATTAGAGGCACTTCGTCAAAATAGACTGTCTCGTGGTTGAAATTCAAAAAGACCTGGCTCAGCGCCAGGTCTTTTTGCTTGTAATCCTTGCTCCAACCAAAGTCGCTGATGGTTCGACGAGCTCACCAATCGGTAAGGTCGCTGAGCCTGCCGAAGCGCCGGCGCCGTTTACCCGGCGAAGTTCTTGCCGAGAATTGCGGAGACGTTCTTGAGGATGCCTTCGGCAACGTCCGGCTTGTTCATGGAATAAACGTGTACGTTAGTGATGCCGTTGGCGTAGAGGTCGATAATCTGATCGGAAGCGTAAATGATGCCCGCCTGCTTCATGGCGTCCGGATCGCTACCGAACTTGTCTACGAGCGATTTGAAGCGCTGCGGCATGAACGAGCCCGAAAGCTTGATGGCGCGTTCGACCTGGTTTGCGTTCGTGATGGGCATGATGCCGGGGAGCACCGGGCAGTTCACGCCAGCGTCGCGGAGCTTATAGAGGAAGCTGAAGAAGAGGTTGTTGTCGAAGACCATCTGCGTCGTGAGGAAGTCTGCGCCTGCTTCGACCTTTTCCTTGAGGTGCTTGATATCTTCGGCTTGGTTTGGACTTTCCGGGTGCTTTTCGGGGTAGCAAGCCGCGCCAATGCAAAAATCGGCGTCAGCGGCCTTGAGTTCACGGATGAGTTCCACAGCGTGGTGGTAATCGCAATCGCCTCGGCCGTTTGCAATGAGTTCCGGCGTGAGGTCGCCACGGAGGGCCATCACGTTCTTGATGCCGGCGGCCTTCATGTCTTCGATGCGCTGGTGGATAGTTTCCTTGCTGCTCGAAATGCAGGTGAGGTGGGCGAGCATTGGAATGTTGAAATTGTACTTGAGGTTCTTCGCAATTTCGAGCGTGTACTGGCTCACGCCGCCACCTGCGCCGTACGTGACGCTCATGAATGCGGGGTTAAGCTTTGCAATCGCTTCGGTAGCTGCTTTAACGTTTTCAAAACTCGTTTCTTTCTTCGGCGGGAACACCTCGAAGGAGAGGCTCATCTTGTCTTGCTTCAGGATGTCGATAATCTTCATTGTATCTCCGTGCGATTCTATATCGCGCTTTTGATTTATGCAAATATTTAAATTCATGCATAAATGTAGATAAAATTGCCAATAATGGCAATGGGGAAATGGTAATTTTTTGGAGAGATGAGGGTTGATTGCTCCGAAAATTGACGGAAAATCAAATTATTTACTATATTATGAGCCCGCAAATGCCGTCGTAGCTCAGTTGGATAGAGCAGTTGCCTTCTAAGCAACGGGTCGTGGGTTCGACTCCCGCCGACGGTATGAAAAGAGGTCCCCTTGTGGGACCTCTTTTCATACCTACGGGAGGTCGAACCCATTTATGGGTTCGATTATTGCGCAGGGCGAGTGTCGCGGGCAAGCTTGCTTGCCCATGACCGAGCCCCAGCAAGAACTACTCGGCCTAGGGCCGAGTAGCCTCCCGCCGACAATATAAAAAAGACCCCAACAGAGGTCGGGGCTGTCTAAAAATGGGGATTCCCGCTCAAGGCGGGAATGACAAGCAAGGGTATCAAGCGAGAGGTCGCTTGTGAACTCGCATTTGATACCCGCAGCAGTCAAGCCCCGTTAGGGGAATGACA
>CAMJNF010000092.1 GCA_946407235.1 uncultured Fibrobacter sp.
CGGGTGGTTGTTAAAGCCGATGCTACGCATCGGCTTCTTACCTAAAGGACTTAATGCAAAAACGGCCCGCGATGCGGGTCGTTTTTTTTTAAAAGGCGATGCCGTCCCCATTCGCGGATCATGACCACATAAGAACTAAAGTTCTAAGTGGTCAAAGAGAACTATGTCCGGCATGACAAATTAACAACACTGGATCCCGTCTCAATTGAGAAACTAGAAATAATGGTTTCCCACCCTTCGACTGCTCCAGGATGACGAATTCAAGGACGACAAATTAGCGGCCGGCAGCCTTGCGAAGCATTTCCTTGCGCTGGGCTTCAGCAAACATCTTGGCCATTTCCATGCGGTTGTCAAGGATTTCTTTTTTCTTGGTTTCTTCCTTGCAGTTCACGCACTTGGTTGCTGTCGGCACAGCCATAAGTCTTGCCTTCGGAATCAGCTGTCCACAAATTTTGCAGACACCAAACGTGCCGTTCTTGATACGCTTGAGCGCTTCTTCAAGATACACAAGATACTTGCCTTCACGTGCAGCCAACGAAAGGTTGGTTTCGAGCGAATTGATATCCGTTGCAGAATCTGCACCTTCGGAATCACCACCATCGCCAGATTGGTTCTTTTGGTCTAAAAAAACGTTTGCCTTTTCAGAATCGCTTTGGGCGGTCACAAGCTCTCGTCTTTTTTCCAAAAGCATATCTTCAAAAAACTTAAGATCAGCATCGCTCATCTTCACGGGTTTCTTCTCAGCCATATTAAACTCCTTCTTTGTGAGTTACACTGTGATAAGCACCGCTTTAAATTATCTTTTTTTTACAAAAAAGCAAATTAAAATATTATTTTTTCAAAAAAAATGTTGACAAAACCGTTTGAACGCCCCATATTCCCCTTAAATTAGCTCAAAACGCAACCTTAAATCTCTAGAATATATCTATGTTAAGCTTCAGGCCGTCCGCCTTGACGCCATTGATTAACGCATCGAAGTCTTTTTTCAGCGCTTCAAAATCACGGTTCAGTCTCGATGATTCATCGCGGAACATCTTGACCGCCCCATCGCTTTCATCAAACTTGGTAACAACGGCAACAGCAGCTTCTTTCGAAGCATCGACGCGTTCCTTTAACACACGCACGCGGTCAAGAACCTCATTTGCCCTTGCTGCGCTCTCACCACCGCGATCCGAAAGTTCCTGCAAGGAGCGTTCCATTTTTTCGCCAACTTCATGATAGCCATCCAGCAATTCGTCCACCATGGATTTCCACTTGCGGGCATCGGCTTTCGTCATACGCACAATCTTTTTCGCTTTATTCGCAACGCGGTCTATTCGTTTACCCGCATCGCCGACCTTAATCGAATCAACAAAAGCGATAACCATTTCCTGAGCTTCGCCAATGTCATTGAAAACAGCAGCAAGGTTCTTCGTTATTCCAGAAGTTCCCTCGTCATAAAGCCCACTTACAGTATCCCCTTCGGCTACCAGTTTGCTGGAGTTACCGGTGATAATGCTCATTTCGCGCTCGCCCATAAGGCCCGCCGTCACCAAACGGAATTCGGAATTCACGGGAATTTTCGCGTCTTCCAAAACGCGGGCAGAAACGTAAACAGCATCATCCGCAAGCTTCACATCGACAATCTCACCCATTGCAATGCCACGGACGCGAACTAGATTTCCCGGTGAAAGCGTACCAATGGTTTCATATTTTACGACAAACGTATAACGCTTGTGGTACGGACTTGACGGATGAAAAAAATAAGCCGCCAGCCCGCAAGAGACCACGATAACAATGAAAATAAGACTTGCAACAAAGTTATTCTTGATTTTAAACAGCAAACTATTCATAGAAAGACCAGTTCTGCGGATTAAAATCTAACAAATCATCAGAGAATTCACCTTTCGCCTTTGCCTTAATCTTTTGCAACAACGACTCGTTGAACTCCTGCGCCACATTCTGCCCGCTCATTTTCATGAGGGCATTCATCGCAATGACTTCGGAAATCACAGTCATGTTCTTGCCAGGCGCCACAGGCAGCACCACCTTCGGGATGTTCACGCCCATGACGTTCTCTTCCATTTCGTTAAGGCCGGTGCGTTCGTACGAGACATCCTGACGCCACTGCTGGAGTTCGACAATCATTTCAATCTTTTTCACCTTGCGGATTGCATGAATACCGAACATCGAGCGGATATCCAAAATGCCCACACCACGGATTTCCATGTGATGGCGAATCAGCGGGTCCGGGCGACCAATAATGGACTTGCCCACATGGCTAATATGAACAACATCGTCAGCCACCATGCGGTGCCCACTTTCGACAAGGTCGAGCACGCATTCGGACTTGCCCACGTTGCTATCGCCCACGTAAAGCATGCCAACGCCATAAACATCTACAAGGCTTCCATGAATAATGGCGTGTGGCGCAAAGAACTCCTCGAGAATCCTCTGGGCCATCTTGAAGAATTCAAAGGTATGGAGCGTCGTCGAGAACAGCGGGATATGCAAACGGTTGCACATCGCCCTAAGTTCATCATGCGGAGTCTGGGCATGAGTCACAACCCACATCGGCGCACGGAATACAGATAAATTCTCAAAAATTTTTGCACGAGCTTCAGGGCCGACCGATTCCAGGAAATTCCATTCCGTATGGCCGACAATCTGAATCTGCTGGGAGCTATAAACTTTAGTAAAACCCGCCATGGCAAGGCCAGGGCGGTGAAGTCCGCTTTCTTCGATGCAGGATTCCATGTCCTCGTCGGAACAATGCTGCATCATTTGCAAATCTTTGCCGTAGCGGATAAAAAAGTCCCGCACCGGGAAGCGTTCCCGGTGCAGGATTTTTAGATCTTTCAACCTATCAGCCATTACGTCAATTCAGAAATCGGCTGTGCTCTATGATCGTTCTGCTTGTCGTTAGCCTTCTTGAGCTGAACCTTGATACGTTCAAGCGTTACATCAACGGCCTTGCCCATGTTTTCTTCATCGGCAGAAGCAACCACGACGGAACCAGTAATATTGACAGAAATTTCGCAGTGACGCTGGTGTTCAACTTCGTGATCGAGAATGACAGAGGCGCTAGTGATATTCGGGTAAAATTTGGCCAATTTATCCATTTCTTCCTGAATACGGTCCTGAAGACCTGCCGATGCGTTAAAATGACGAGCAGAAAACTGAATATCCATGATGAACCTCCGTATGTTAATGTTAAGATTTATTAACGTTTAAAAACTCTTTGGAACTTCCGTTCCGCAATTAAAGTATATACATCTTTTTAAATCAAAAATCCACAATTAATTTAATTTTTGAAAAAAATATTCATTCCATTTTGGAATATTCACTACCGTTTACGTTGATTCTTGGGCAGGATTTTGAGTTCTTTTTCGCGATATTTGGCCACAGTACGACGAGCCACCTTGATTCCCTGCTTCAAAAGTTCATCGCTTATATCCTGATCGGAGAGCGGAGAAGACTTGTCTTCTTCGTCGATAAGGGTCTTGATGGCATCAATAATCTGCGCAGAACCAACTTCCTCGGCATCTGGAGATGTGCCCTGCTTCACACCCGATGTAAAAAATTGTTTAAGTTCATAAATACCGTAAGGTGTTTCGACGTACTTCTGGTCGGTAGCGCGCTGTACCGTACTCACCGCCAAATGGACATCGTCTGCCACATCTTGCAAAATCATCGGCTTGAGGAACGCAGGACCATTTTCGAAGAATCCGCGCTGGCGTTTGACAATCGCACGCATCACAAGTTCAATCGTCGAGAAGCGGTTATCGACAGCCTTGATGAGGTCGGTCGCCTTCGCAAGCTGCGCCTTTACATATTCCTTGTCTTGCTTGGATGCAGACGGATCCGTGAGAATCGCCTTGTACGTTTGGTTGATGCGCAGCGACTTCTGCATTTTCGTCTTGAAGCAAACAACCTCGTAATGTCCTTTCTTTTCGACAACTTTCAAGTCCGCATTGATGATATGCGAGTAGGAATGCGAAAGCTGGAAGCCTGGGTGCGGGCGTAATCGCGAGAGACTCGCGATTGCAGTTTTGACCTCATCGGCAGAGACGTTGAGGGCCTTTGCAATTTTGGCATAGCGGAGTTGCAAAAGATTCTCGTATTCCTGTTCGAGAATGCGGATGGCAAGACTCGGAAAATTCGGAATCGCATACGCCTGGATCAAGAAACATTCGCGCTGGTCGCGGGCGCCAATGCCGCTCGGCTTGAACGACTGCAAGACATGAACAGCCTCGCGCACCGGGAGGCTTGCCTCCTCAAGCGAAAGCTCTCCACGGAGCACGCGTTCAATCTCGTCAATGTACTTGTCGTCCGACTGGACAACCATCGCTTCGGATTCATTGTCGCGGTTTGCATCGCAAAGGAATCCATCGTCGTTAATGGAGTTGATGAGGTACCGGACCAACTTGCGGAAATGCTCTTCGGTAACGCCGCATTCTTGAAGCTGTTCCTGCAATTCGCGGGTGCCGTTCCAAAGACGGAGCTGGTCTTCGAGCTGCTCCTGCAAGCTCTTGCCCACGTCCTTGATCGGGCGGTCCCAATCTTCGTCCGGATCCTTCCCGCCTGAATTCAAATCGTTAAACGGGGCATCATCGTACGAAGTCCCATCGCCCAAATAGCTTTCCCAATTGACATCGGAAGAATCACCGTCTAGATAACTGCTATCCACTTCAGCGGTATCGTCCAAGGAGCCGCGAGCCATATCTTCGATATCTTCCGGATAATCCTCTGCATCGTTCGAGCGCGGATCAAGCTCTTCCGGGTCCTTATCGACCGGAGCTTCCAATTCATCGAAATCGCCATCGTCCACTTCCAAAAGCGGGTTGACTTCGACTTCTTCCTTGATGGCTGTTTCCAGTTCCTGCGAAGTTTTCTGAAGCATCTTCACGGACTGCAAAAGCGCAGGCGATAATGTCTGCTCCTGCGTTTGTCCGATATTTGCCTGCATCCCGAGATTCATAAATCGCTCCTAATCCAAGCGGAAAGAATCGCCAAGGTAAATGCGACGCGCTTCCGGGTCTTCGGCCAAGTGTTGCGAAGAACCTTCGGTAAGCACCTGGCTCTTGTACATAATATAGGCGCGGTCCGTAATCGAGAGCGTTTCGCGCACGTTATGGTCGGTAATGAGAACGCCCATGCCGCGGTCCTTGAGCTCCGAAATGATGGACTGGATATCGGCAACGGCAATCGGGTCAATGCCCGCAAACGGTTCATCGAGCAAGAGGAATGACGGATCGCTCGCAAGCGCACGTGCAATTTCCAGACGGCGGCGTTCGCCACCGGAACAGCTCATGGATTTCGTCTTACGGATATGCGTAATCTTGAATTCTTCGAGGAGCTGTTCCAACTTCTTTTTGCGCTCGGCACGCTTCATGTCTTGCGTTTCGAGAATCGCCATGATGTTATCTTCAACGGAGAGTTTGCGGAAGATGGACGCTTCTTGCGGAAGGTAACCCACGCCGAGGCGGGCTCGCTTGTACATCGGCTTGTCTGTCATCTCGATATCATCCAAGAAGATGTGGCCTGCATCTGGGCGGACCATACCCACAATCATATAGAACGTGGTCGTCTTTCCGGCACCGTTCGGACCAAGAAGCCCAACAATTTCGCCTTGCGAAACTTGAATGGAGACATCGCTCACCACCTGGCGGTGACCATAAATCTTGCGCAGTTTGTCGGTGCGTATCGTGCTGACCAAATTTTTCACTGTGCGTCCTCCGTTTTCATTTCGTCCGCGTGCTTAGCCTTCTCTTTCCGACGATTGAAAATATTTCTCAGTTTTCTTTCGTTCAAAGACTTTTGGACATAGGCAGAATCTGCTTTTGTCTTAGCCTTTTTCAGATCCAAATCTTTGCCCAAAAGCGAATCGAGCTTTGCCAACGAATCTCTCTTCGCGTTTTCCTTGATGCGGTTCGCTTTTTCCAAATCGATGTATCGCCCGCTCGCGTTCGTTTTGCGACCCATGAGCCTTAGCGACTTCACGGCGTTTTTCTGCGCATCGAACAAGATGTGGATCGTATCTCCGGTCGCTTCGTTTTTCCCAGAAACGGTCCTATCCTTTTTCACATAGAAATAAGTGCTCTGCGCTTTCCCGGATACAACGGCGCGATCCATTCGACCTTTTTTAAAATACAAATCGAGGCGGTCACCGTCCATCAAATTTCGATAATCTTTCAAATCCGTTTCGTAGAAAAATCCCTTGGCGTTCAAGTTCACATAAAGGCGTTCGATTTTTCCTTTCTTGAATTCGCAATAGAGCGTATCGCCAAAAGCTTCGGTCACGTTGCCGGGATTGCCGCGCTTCGGGGCTTCTTGCTGTATGCCATGCGCATTGCGGATGACAAGTGCGGACTTGAGCATTTTGCCCGTCTCGTCGAGCACAAGGAAAATGGAATCGCCCGTGAGGTGGTAATTCTTCATGTCGCAAGTCGGGTGGCCCTTCATGCTGAGCCAGTTGTCTTTACGGTTGAAGTAACCCGTATCACAAGTAACGACCAGATCTTTCTGCGTGAGTTTCACGTCTTGATAGGCTTGTGCAAAACCATTTTTCTTGTCGAAAATGAGGGAGCGCGATGAAATCGTCACGGTATCTATCGAGCCATTCTTTTGCTTTTCGTACTGATAAAGTCGAGGCGACATCGGAATCGACACAATATCTTCTTTGCGGTCGTACTTTAAATACTGACCGGTCATGAGATAACTGCCTGCAGAATCGCCCGCACTCACTTCACCGGAAGCAATCGCAATTTCGCTCTTTCTCTGGTAAGAGCCGTTCCTTGCGCGCACAAATCCGGACGGGTGCGTGAAAAGGAAACCGCCGCCACATTCGACCGTTTCAGTGTTGCGATTCCAAGAAGCGCGTTGCGTCCTGAAAGCGACACTATCATGGACAAAGTGAACGTTGCCAGTCAAGAGGAGAGTTCCGCGCTTACGTGCGACTTCGAGATTGTCGGCATGGTACATGATAAGCGGCGAAGACTGCGCAAAAGCGAAAGTCGATGCGCAAAGCAACGAGACGATGAAAAGGAGTGCGCGGGAATTTATCACGGATTCCCTGCCTTTGGATTGAGCGGGAGACCGCGTGACGGAACAATCGGCTGCGAATTCTGGGAAGTAGACGAAGTAGGCTTGGCCGAATTTGGCTTTGCAGCCGGAGCAGGCTTAGCTGCTGGAGCCGCCTGCGATGATGATGATGGCGGATTGTTCAGACGTTCCGCCTCAGCCTGTCGTTTGTCTTCATCCTTCATGCGCTTTGCCGCGTCCTGGAAAATGCCCGTCACGTTCGAAAGGATTTTCCAGTTATCAAACTGCGCATCGCTTTCAAAACCGACACCCTGCAACACGTCGCCATCTTCGGAAACGACGCGCACATAGCTTGCGGTTCTGACCAAATTATCTTTCTTGTTCCAGAGGAGCGAATCGGCACGGACCGAGGCGCCCTTGGGAGTCAGCGCATAAACGTGACCATAAGCATAAACGTACGTGAATGTCATGTCGAGACTGCCGGAGTCCGCGCGCAAGAACGCCACGCGCTCGCCGATGGAATCATAAATGTCCACGAACACCGGACGCACCGTCACGATTTCCTTGTCGGCCCAGCGTTCCAAATAAGCGGTTTTCAGGCGCCAGTTGAGTACGCCCTTGTCGTAACTGTCGAGAAGGGTCGTATCGGTAAAGAGCATCTGCGGACGTTCGACGCGAATCCACGGCTTGGGTTCTTCGATTTCTTCGCAGCCGAGGAAAAGCATGGCGCAAAGGGCACAGGCGAAAACCCCGCAAAGACGGGTCGCTGAGAGGACGTGCTGCGTTATGTTCTGCAAAAATTGTGCCACGAATACAAATTACAAATAAAAAGGGGCGGGAATTGGGAAATTTTGGGATTTTTGCACGATTTTCCCACTATTTTCCCTTCGTCTTGTTGTCATGTTCTGCACCGACAGGGCATCTCCAGCAAAGGTCTAAAATTATTTAGTAGAAAAATTATTTTCCTGATGAATAATTTTTAGTTGGGTGAAGGTAAACGTATCACTGCACCATCATTTCGATAAAATTCTAATTCGCGATTTCCGGTCCACTTTACATCAGGGCAAGTTATAACATCATTTATTAAAGAACAAACTCTGACCCCCAATTCAATCATATTTCCACTAAAGTGGCCATCATAAATTTTTTCCATTGGTGCAAAAATACTATCTACACCATTTTTCAAAACAAAGCTATTTCCATTATTTTCATCCAAAGCCAGGCAATACACATCATTGTCCCATGCACGGACATCATCGCACTTCTGAATCCACTTTAAACTGCTATCTAATCTTTTATATGTAGTTATTTTCTGAATCGTATCCAACACAGCATATTGGCAGTATTCGCTTCCCAAACTATCCATATGAAAGCCCTCAATATCGGGATTCAATTTATTGCCCATCACTAGTATTTTCCCGTCAAGCCATGTCCGTAACTTTGTAGTATAAGGAACTTCTACGGAACAACCATCAAACATCTTCTTTATTTTCTTCTTGTGCGGTTTTTCGCCTATTTTCCAGAACGACACTTCCGATTTCGGGTCTCCCCCCCAGATTACGGAATCCGAAAGCTGCCCCTTGACATAATTAAAATCCTCTATATCAGCGTTATCCAACATATCCGACCATCTAGGCCCATCTTCTTGAACGCGATAGTTAAAAACACGAAGCCTCTGATGGCCCCTCCCGCTTATGTCCCCATGATCCTGAATAAAACTTCCTTGGTCTTGATGCCATCCCTGCGAGTCATACACAATTACCAAGGAATCATCAATAAAACCAACCACCTCGGCCCCGCCGAAGCCCTTATTCCATTCAGTCTTATCTGAACACCCCCACATGCATACGCATGCGAGTGCAACTGCCAAAATTGCGAACAAGGGTTTAAAAAGATTTGTGTTCAAGGGTTTCATTCAATGTAAATATATGCAAGGTTTTGGATAAAATCAATTAATAATTTAGGAATAAATGTAACTGGATTCTTCGCTACGCTCAGAATGACAATGCTGAGGGAACTATGTAAGGTGGCCCCGCAACAAGTGTGGGGTGACAATGTAAGACAAGAGTTTACTGGATCCTTCACCCTTGCGGGTTCAGGATGACGCTCTCCCTTCCCCCCAATAAAAAAAGGAAACCCCAGCTCACACTGAGCCGGGGTGACTCTATAATTCGAGAAATTACTGGGTCCTTCCGCCTACGGCGTCAGGACGACGATGCGAAAGGCGATGCCGGAACAAGTCCGGCATGACAGCCGATGTTAGCCTTCGCGGCCAAGCATGAATGCTTTCTTGTTGCCTTCGTGGAACTTTTCGGCAAAGAGCTTGTTCAAAGCGACGAGCCACTGATCCACGGTGAAGTCGAAGTACTTGGAAAGCTTGCCGAGCATGGCGACGTTCAAAGCCTTCACGTTTTCGAGCTTGGAGACATCGATGTCAGCCGGAGTGAGGAGCACGCCGCCCTGCTTCATGTAGGCTTCGTTCACGACAACTTGCGTTTCGTCAAAGACGACGAGGTAGTCGGCTTCGCCGCACGGGATCATCGGGGACTGCACTTCTTCATCTTTTGCAAAGCGCACGTCAGAAGCGATGGAACCACCGCGCTGGCTCATGCCATGGACTTCAGCCTTCTTCACATCGTAACCTTGTTCAAAAACAAGTTCGGCCATCACGTCACTTGCCTTGATAACACCGGTGCCACCGAGGCCTGCAAACTTAACGTTAATTACGCTCATAATTATTCAACCTCTCTATTAAATGTTACCGTTCTTCTTGGCAGCAGCTTCTGCTTCGGCCAAAGCCTTTTCGGCCTTTTCCTTGTTTGCCTTGTCCCAAGCAAGGATGCTCTTGAGGGCGAGAATGCAGGGGCTCTTTGCGACGATGAGAGTGAGTTCGTCCTTTTCGAGGGATTCCTTCACGAGGCGCTTGAACTCTTCCGGTTCCTTGACCTGGTTCACTTCGTAGACGTTGTCGAAACCGGCGACCTTTGCGACTTCCTTGTAGTCAATCTTATATGCCGGAGAGTGGTCGAGGTGACGGCCCGTACCCGGGTGTTCCTGCTGACCGGTCATAGCGGTGATGCTGTTGT
Organism: uncultured Fibrobacter sp.; assembly: GCA_946407235.1. Taxonomy (GTDB): domain Bacteria; phylum Fibrobacterota; class Fibrobacteria; order Fibrobacterales; family Fibrobacteraceae; genus Fibrobacter. Next base: position 10,110 of record CAMJNF010000092.1, read on the forward strand.
CCAAGATGATGACAACGTGACCAGTTTCCGGACGGTTATAACCCGCTTCCACAAGGCCGGTGATACCACTGTGAACAAACGTAGAGTCGCCAATCACGGAGACAACGCGCTTTGCCTGTTCGCGCGGGAGCACGTTACGGAGACCAATACCCATACCGATAGCGGCACCCATATCAATCATGTAGTCCATGGCGCTAATCGGCGGGAGAGCAGCAAGCGTGTAGCAGCCGATGTCACCGGAAACGATGCAGTCGAGTTCCTTGAGAACTGCGAAAGAGCTACGGTGCGGGCAGCCCGGGCAGAGCATAGGCGGCTTGCCCTTGACCGGAACCGGATCCGGGCTCTTGTCGCCAGCGATAATGCGGCGCACGCGGTTCACGTCGAGTTCGCCGAAGCGGAAAATCGGGTCGTACTTGGATTCCACCGGGATGCCGGCGGCCTTGATGTTCTCGGCGAGCCACGGGTCGTTCTCTTCGATGACCATGAGGCGCTTGCCTTCGAACTTCTTGGCGAAATCCTTGATGAGCTGCATCGGCAGCGGGTAGGTCATGCCGAGCTTGAGGATGCTTGCTTCCGGGGCGGCTTCGCGGACGTGGTGGTAGCTGATGCCGCTCACGATGATACCGAAATCTGCGCTGCGCATTTCGACCTTGTTCGGGCCTTCGGCAACGTTCCAGGCTTCCATTTCGTCCATCTTGGCGCGGAGGCGACGGCCAGCCGGCTTCGAGAAGCCAGGCACCATCACGTGCTGGGCGATGTTGCGTTCAAAGTTCGGCACCATTGCCGGGAGTTCTTCCTTCGGCACGACGATAGACTTGGAATGGTCTACGCGGGTGGTCATGCGGAGGATGACAGGAATCTTGAACTTTTCGCTCGTCTGCATGGCGATGCGGAAGAAGTCGTAGGCTT
>CAMJNF010000093.1 GCA_946407235.1 uncultured Fibrobacter sp.
GAGTGAAGTCGCCACCCTGGATCATGAAGTCCTTGATGATGCGGTGGAACGGAGCGCCATCGTACTTGCCTTGCTTTGCAAGTTCAATGAAGTTTGTTGCGCATTCGCCGACGATTTCTTCGAAAAGACGAAGCTTCATCGTGCCGTGGTTGGTATTCATGATGGCGATGGTTTCGCCGGCCTGCGGTTTGTCTAACTGATTAAAGGACATTTGGGGCTCCTATAGATATGGGGTATGAGGTCGCTACGCTCTGGGCTATGGGCAAAGAATAGTTCTGTAGCTTTGGAGCGTAACACAACGTTTTGCCTATATATATAAAATTAAGGGGGTGTTTTACAACTTGCGCGGTCAAATAGCCCCTAAAAAAACTACATTCTCATTGACATCTAATAGTTATGTTATGACTGAGGAAAGAAAATGAATGTAGTCCTTGCTGTGTTGTATGGATCCCCTCCGCAAGAGAAAAACGAGAAATTATGGTTTCCCACCTAAAGCTGGCCATGCGCACTAAGGCAACAAGTTGCCAAGTGCTGTCCGCCCTCTCTTCGGTCGAGAATGACGGCTTCGAGGATGACTTTATTTATTAACCATTAACAACGGACAACTTCCTACTGTCTACTTCCTACTACTAATATGAAAGATAATTGCAAAAAAGTAAGCGAGCTACTTTCGGCGCAGACGATGGAATTTGCGCTGGACGAAATGGCGGCAAAGATTGCGAAAATGCATCCGTCCGCCGATAACATGATTGTCCTCGGCATGGCAAGTCGCGGTATCCCGCTGGCCAAAAAACTCACGGAACGTCTCTCCCAGAAGTTTGGTAAGCCGATCGAAATGGGTAGCCTCGATGCTACGTTCTATCGTGACGATTTCCACTATAGAAAGAGAGTGGCTACCGAAATGCGTTTTACCGAAATGCCAGCTTCGGTTGAAAACAAGACGGTCATCCTCGTGGACGACGTGCTTTACACGGGCCGTTCGGCGCTTGCCGCTATGCGCTCTATCCTGGACCTTGGTCGCCCGGCTGCCATCCGCCTTTGTGTGCTGGTGGACCGCGGACACCGTGAACTGCCGATTGCGCCCGATTGTGTGGGCCTTACGGTCGAAACCGCGAAAAATCAAGAAGTCCGTGTTTTTATCGATCCGATCGACAACGAAAATTCCGTTTATCTCGTAGAAGTGGAGGCTTAGTGTGAGCTCTTTGGAAATTAAACACCTGTTTGGACTTCGTGGAGTGTCCAAGCATGATATCCGCCTGATTCTGGACCATGCAAAACAGTTCCGAGAAATTCTCGAACGCCCGGTCAAGAAAGTACCGAGCCTCCGGGGCATGACGGTTGTGAACTTGTTCTTCGAGAACAGCACCCGCACGCGCACCAGCTTTGAACTTGCCGAAAAGCGCCTCTCCGCCGATACGGTCAACTTCGCAAGTTCCAACTCCAGCGTCAAGAAGGGCGAAACGCTTGTGGATACGCTTCGCAACATCGAAGCTATGAAGATTGACATCGTTGTTGTCCGCCACAAGGGTACGGGCGTTCCGAAGTTCCTTGCAGACAACAGCAATGCGATTATTGTAAACGCTGGTGACGGTGCGCACGAGCATCCGACGCAAGCTCTCCTCGACATGCTGACGATCGAGGAGAAGCTTGGAACGCTCGAAGGCAAGAACGTAACGATTATCGGTGACATCCGCCATAGCCGCGTGGCCCGTAGCAATCTCTGGGGCATGTCTACGATGGGTGCCCATGTGACGCTCTGCGGACCTTCGACCTTGGTGCCGCGTAATACGGACCTCATGAACCATGTGACTTGGGAACCGGATATAAAGAAGGCTGTTGCCAATGCTGACGCCATCATCGCTCTCCGCTTGCAGAAAGAACGCATGGATGACGCCCTCCTCCCGAGCATGCGCGAATACCGCAACACGTTCGGCATTACGGACGAACTTTTGGAATGCGCTAAGGACAAGGTCATTATCATGCATCCAGGTCCAATCAATCGCGGCGTGGAACTCGATTCCGACATCGCCGATGGCGAACATTCCGTTATTCTTGATCAGGTGACCAACGGCGTTGCTGTCCGTATGGCCGTTCTCTTCCTTTTGGCTGGAGGTCGCAACAATGAAAATGCGTAAGCCTAGCTCTTCTGAATTTCCGATTGCCGTTTTGAAAAATGCAAAGTTCTGGAATGGCAAGTCTTTTGAACTGCGTGATGAAGTTCGCCTGACCTCTGGTCAAAATGGCGATACCATTGAATATGATTGCAAGGGTGCTTTGGTCTTGCCTGCGCTCTTTGGTTTTGGCCTTGACTTTATGGAACCGCTTCGCGATGACGTTTATACGTGTGCCGATGGTGTCGATGCTATGCTTAGGGGCGGTTTTTACGGAGGCCTCTATGAAAGTGCTGCCAATCCGATTGACGATGCGGATAAACTTACAGCGGCCGAAAACCGTTTTAGTTCGTTCGGATGCTTAGGTAGTTCTTTTGATATCAAGTTCCTTGGCGCTTACAGCAAAGGTTTTGGTACAGACAGCCTTGCCGAAATGATGGAACTTGCTGAGTCGGATGCTGTCGCTGGCTTTGGCGATGGCAACGGCGTGATCCCGCATTCCCGATTCCTCCGCTTGGCGATGGAATACGGCAAAATGACGGGCAAGCGTTTCTTCTTCCAGCCGATGGACAAGACACTCCGTCATAGCGGTTGCGTTCACGAAGGCGCGTATTCTGACATGCTTGGCATGAAGGGCATTCCCCGTATTGCCGAGACGATTGCAGCTTATACAGTTCTTGAAACGGCTCGATTCTTGCAGGTGCCTGTTCATTTCAAACAAGTGACCTGTGGTGAAACTTTGGAACTTGTTCGTGATGCCCGCAAGAAGGGCATGGACGTCACTTGCGATGTCGGACTCTATCATTTGTTGCTTGATGATTCATGCCTTGAGACGCTTGATTCTGCTTACCACATCTTGCCGCCGATTCGCTCTGCTGCAGATCGTGATGCTTTGTGGCAAGGCGTAGTCGATGGAACAATCAATGCGATTAGCGTGAATCACACACCGGTTCTCCGTCAGGATACGGTCGTGAACTTCGAAGATTCCGTACCAGGAGCCCTTTCTTTGGAAGTCGCACTCCCTGCAATTTGGAATAAACTAGTTGCAAAGGTCGGCGAAGCTCGTGCAATAGAACTTCTCTCGACTGCACCTGCCCGTTTGGCTGGTTCTACGCCTGTTGCAAATAACGTTGTTGTGTTTGCTCCGGACAAACCGCATGTGGTCGTTGAAAGCGACTTTGCCGGTCACGTCTGCAATTCGCCGTTGTTGGGTGCGGAATTGCCATCGTCTATCCTTGCCGTTTACATCAACGGTTTCTGGAAAGAACTGTAATTGGTGAGGTGCGATGCATAGCTTCCTTCAAGATGTCTGGGAAATTTTCCGGCTCTACATACTTCCGGTTCTTCCGTTTTTGGCTATCGTGCTGATTGAAATTCAGCTCATGTACAATCGTCGCGAAAATGAAGTGATGTTTGGTACAGAAGCCTTTAACGAAAAGATCAAGGCGTTTGAATTTACGCCAAAGGAAGTGCGTACGCTGGAAAAGCTGGTCCGTTCGTCCAAGTTCGAAAACAAGGACGCCGTGCTGAACTCTTCCAGACTTTTTGAAGCTGCTGTTTCTGAGTTTTATCGCATCCGTAACGTTTACTCTGTCCGTGATGAAACTCTTGATGCCATTGCAGGGCTCAGGAGAAAAATGGGCTTTACCGGTGCCAATCCTCTATCTATGGTCTGCTCGACAAGACAGTTCAACGTCGATGACCGCGTGGACTTGGAGCTTGAGAATGGGCAGCTTTTCAAGCATTTGAAAATTCTTGAACGCTCCGAAAAAAATTGGAGCGTAAAGATTGATGGATCTGTCGCTCTAGCCAAGTCGTTACAAAGTTCCAAGGTGCTCATTCGCTGGACCCGCGTGAACGATGCTGTGTATTCAAAACTCCTTCCGGTGCTTGCCGCAACGCCAGACAAGATTGTCTTTTCGCATAGTGACCAGCTCGACAAGGAACAGTTGCGTAAGTGGCTTCGTGAAGTGGTTGATTTCCCGGTGACGGCTACGTTCCCGAATGGCGAGGTGCATTCCGGGGTGCTTTATGACCTTTCCGCTGGCGGTATTCTGCTCGGACTTGCCGAAGATTGTAAGCCGGACCAGCAAATTTCCATTTCGTTCGAGCTCCCGACGTTCGGCGTTCAGAACGTCAATGTCAAGGTTTTGAACAATTTGGGACGCCGAAATCCGGATTTTCCACTGTATAATTCCATCTCCGCGGTGTTTACAGGGGCATATGCATGGACCCAAGAACGTGTTCTACAATACATTTTTGAGGTCAAACGGAAAACAAAATCGATGAAAAATGAGGTAAATCGCGAAACAACTTAGATTTAAGTGATTTTGAGCTGATTTTTCTCTTGACATTCGATGTTTATGAAAGTAAAATTTACATAGTATTGTTTCCAATCGGAGTTTATTTTGGCTTTAGGGTTGATTGCAAGAATTCGTGGCGAGCGCGAAACTGTTGGTATTGATGTTGGCCACTACAGCATCAAGTACGTTAAGGTCTATCATGATGCTAACGGTAAAAGGATTGTTCGCGAAGTGGATTTGGAACCTGTTCCGGCAGGCTCCATCATCAATGGTCTTATCCAAAGGCGTGATTCCGACGATTTGGCTAGTGATGGCGGAAAGAAAGATAAGGACGGCTTCGATAAGCTGGGCGAGGCTTTCTCTAAGCTGATGCTCCGTCACCAGATTGATGAAAATGTGGATATCGTCGCATCGGTGAACTGCGGTGCTGGCGAAGGTGGTGTGCTGGTTGATCGTCTATCGGTCAAGGTCCCGAAGAACGGAAATGAAGACGCCATTATAGTTCAGACTGCACAGTCTCGTCCGCCGTTCGATGACCAGGATAACGTTCTTGACTATGAGGTCGTGTCCCGTGAAGGTGACGAAGTCAAGGTGAATGTGGTTGCAGCAAAAAGCGCCATGCTTGATTCCTGGGCCCAGTTCTTTACTCGCAAAGGCATTAAACTTTCGGCTTTGGATGTCGATATCTTTGGTCTTATTAATTCGTTTGTGATGACCGCCTCTGAAGAAGAACGCAAGAAAACTACGGCAATCTTCAATATTGGCGATAATAAGATGAGTGTGGGCTTTGTTCAGGATGGCGCATTCCACTCCGTGCGATCCATGAATGGCGGTTCGCTCAATGTTATTATTAACAAATTATCTTCTAGCCTCGATATTTCTGCTGAAAAGTGCCATGAAATGTTTGAGAAAAACGACTTGAAGGTTATTGATAACGTTGCAATTTCTGTTCTCGAAGATGCCATGAATGTTGCGTTCGAAGAACTGATGTCCCAAATTACATTTGGTATACGCTATCATTCGTCTGCGGAAGATTCTCGTCCGCTTGAACGAATTTTGATTGGTGGCGGTGGTGCCGCAGTTCCTGGCCTCTTGCAGTATATTGCAGAAAAGACTGGGATTGAAACGGCGACTGTAAACCCCTTCCGTTCTGTCGAATGCGATTCTAGCGTGGTCGATAAGGAAGGCATGTCGATAGCCCTGTCTAACATTTATGCCCCGGCTTTGGGACTTGCAATGAGGAAGTTCTAATGGCTACGAAAAAGAATATACGTGCCAATAAGGCACTTGCAATTACAATCAACCTTTTGCCTGGTGAACACCGCAAAAAGCAAAAGGACTTGACGTGGCTTACCGACCGTCGCGTCGTGTGGCCGACTATTCTTCTGATTGTTGCAATTTTCGCTGCATTGTTTATTTACGCCTTCACGATTGAATCTATTGCTACTAAGGATGTTGAGCTAAAAACAGTGCGTGCGGAAGTTGAACGTGAACGTCCGTTGCTCAAGAAAATCAGCGAACTTGAAAGGCACCAGTCTATTATAAATACCAAGATTAATGCGCTCAAGTCTATCCAGGTTAGCAAAAAGCGCTGGGTTGTGCTGTTCGAGAACATTTCTTCGGTGTTGCCTCCGAACATGTGGCTTATAAGTCTTTCGCAGGTGGGCGAGTTCAACCTCGAAATGAGGGGGACCACGTTTGATTTCTCCGAAGTGGCCGAATACATGGTCAAGCTCGAAAAGCAAGTCAGCGTAGCAAAAGTCTCTCTTGTGACGATTTCTACAACGAAGGTTGATGGCGATGAGGCCTACAGCTTTACACTCAAGGTCGAGCTGAAGCGCGACTTTGGCGAGGAGGGTTGATATGGGCAATCTTAATATTGACTTTAAAGACAAAAAGAATATATACTGCATAACTTTGATTGTCCTTATCCTATTGTTGGGATATACGATGTACACTTACGTATGGACACCGTACGAAGAAGAGTATGCAGATCTTGATAAGCAGTTGAACGCGGCTCAAACCGAGCTTAACAAGATTAATTCCAAGAAGCACCGCGTTGCAGAACTGGAAATGCAACTCGCTCAGGCTGAAAAGGATTTCCAGAAATTGAAAGAAATGTTCCCGGAAGAGGAAAAGGTGCCTCTGCGCTTGCAGGACCTCTATTCTGTGCTCCGCAGTTCCGGCGTGCAAATTCAGAAGTTCAATCCTGAAGGACGTTCTGAAAAGGAACATTACATTGAAAACCGCTATTCGATTGCGGTCAATTCTGGTTACCACATGCTCGGCTATTTGTTTGCTGAAATTGCAAACTTCAATTACCCGACGGCTATTACGAACTTGAGGCTTTCTCGTTACTCCGGCATTGCCGCTGAAGTGCAAAAAGCCGAAACTCATGGTTGGACTCCGATTACCATGTCTGTGAACTTCAACTTGACCACTTATACATCCAAGAAGGTTGGCAAATAATGAAATGCAAGTTCCTTCTTATGCTGCTATCTAGTGCCGTAGCTTTGCAAGCGGCACTGATTAAGGATGTCCGCTTCAATTGCGCAAAGGATTGCCAGATGGAATTCCAATTCGCTTCTGACAAGAATTTGCCGACATTCTTCCAAAAATACGACAATGCCTCCAAAACATTGACGGTTGGTTTTTCTGAATCGGAATTTGCTCTTGGTATTGGCGATTACGATGTTGATGCTTCGTCATCGTATATTCGTTCCATGAGTGTTTCCAAGGAAATCTACCGTGGCATGAATTTCTTGATGATTCGCATGCCTGTGGGTGCTTCTGTCTCTTCGGACAAGAACGCGATTGCCTTGGATAAGTCCCGATTCCTCTTGAAGTTTACCGGTAAGAACGGCAAGTCATGGACGCTTTCGAAGCTTTATGCTAGTAAAAAGGCTGCTGCCGAAAAGGCTGCCCGCGCAGAAGAAAAGCGTTTGGCTGCCGAACGCAAGGCTGCTGAAAAACAGGCTGCTCTTGACCGTAAGGCCGCTCTTGCCGAAGAAAAACGTTTAGCTGCCGAACGCAAAGCCGCTGAAAGGCAGGTCGCTCTCGAAAGAAAGGCTACCGAAAAAGCTGTGGCACAGAATGTAGCCGCTGCTGCCGGGAATGCTGCTGGAGCCTCGGCTTTGCTTCCGGGTCTCAAGGAAATGACGGTGCTTATCGGTTCTGGCATGGAACAGTTCCGTTTGGTGGCTAGTACCCGCTTGAACATTGACAAGATTTCTATGCCGAACGCCTCTTTCGTGATTAAGGTCTCTATTGCTGGCCCAGATCGCTCTCCAGTGTTCAAAATTGGCGTAGGCTCCCTTGTGAAATCTGTATTCTGGGATATGGATGGTCTGAATATTCAACTTTCTGCTGGGGCAAAGCCTGTCATCTTGGTGCAGGATGGTGCCTTGATTTTGCAGACGGCTGAAAACGCTATCCGCCGTGATGGCTTTGTATTCTGGAGCGCACGCCCGAGCGGCATTTACATCCGCGACTGGATGAAGTCTCCGGATGCCGTTCCTGAATTCTCTGAATTTGTAAAGACCTATGAAAAGGATAGCAAGAAGGTTGTGGCTAGTACGCAGACATTCCACTTGCGTCCGGTCATGCGTGAATTGATTGTCGTTGCCGACGAAACGGAATTCTATGCCGCACCGAGCGAAAAATCCCAAGTTATGCAGCGTGTGGTCTTTGGCGACCGCCTTGTGAACATGGACTTGACTGGCCTTTATCGCAAGGTTCAGGTGGGTAACAAGATTGGTTATGTGAATCGTCGTGCTGTTAGCTTTACCGATGAACTTTCTGCCGTGCAGATGGAACGCCTCAAAAAGGTGGACCAGGAACGCGGAGAATTGCTCACGCAGGGCATTAAACCGGCTGGAAGCGCTCTTGATGAACTTTATGAGGACCGTGTGACGTATAGTTCGTTTGGTCGTCGTGATCCGTTTGTTGAAATCAAGGGCTTGGTCGAAGAAGGTATCAATATCGACCAGGTTGAATTGGTGGGTATTATTTGGGAAGCCGAGGAGCCGGTGGCAATCCTTGTCGAAACCAAAAGTCCGGGAGTTTCTTATACGCTCAAGGAAGGCGATAAGATCATGAACGGAAAAGTTCTTAAAATTACACAAACTGATGTGCTCTTCTTGATTCAAGAATTCGGGGTGAGCCGTCGCTACTCTATGGGTCTTCCCGATAAATTTGGGGGTCAAAAGTGAAAAAGCTGACTAAAATTCTGACGGTTCTTATCATGGTGGCAAGTTTTGCCACCGCATGGGCTGCACCTGCCGAGGGTTCTGTTGCCCCGAATAAGAAATTATATGACTTTAATTTCGTCAATATGGACTACGAAGCAATTTTCCGCTCGGTGTCCGTCATTGCTGGCGTGGATATCTTGGTTGCTCCTGATGTCAAGGGAAAAATCAGTTTGCACGTGACCAAGAAAACCTGGCAAGAAACGTTGGACATTATTTGTAATATGAATGACCTCACATGGGTTATTCAGGACAAGTATATTTCCATCCAACGCCAAAGCACTTATCAGGCAAAGCAGAAGAAAATTGCCGATGAGGAAAAACAGGCCGAGCAGAATGCTCCGCTTGTTCGTAAGAACTTCCAAGTGCATCATGCCAAGGCTGATGAACTCGTCAAGGTTCTCGAAAGCATGAAGTCTAACCGCGGTAAGATTTCCGTTGTTGAACGCACGAACTCCATCATCGTTTATGATACGGAAAACAAAATCGAGCAAATGGCCAATGCTTTGACCGAACTCGATGTCGAAACGCTTCAAATTATGATTACGGCTAAGCTCGTTGTCGTGAATAGCGAACTTGCTCGTGAACTCGGTGTGGACTGGACTGCTGCTTTGGGTTCCCAGACGCTTACTCCGGGAACGGCTGTTGCTGGAACTGGTGCTACAGCGGGTTCGAGCCGAATTAGTGGTGCTATTCGTTCGTTCCCGAACGGAAAAGGAACATCTCCGGCTGTGGGTAACGCAAGTACTGCCATTACGGCAAGTCTCTTGGACAACAACCTCCAGATTGCAATTTCGAACTTGATGGGTGATGCTTCTACTGAAGTGCTCGCTAGCCCGCAGGTTTCTACACTCGATAACACCGAAGCTCAGGTGTTCATGGGTGACAAGGTTTCTATCCGCGTGATTGACGATAGTGGTGAATCTTCGACCAAGATGGTGGAAACGGGTATCAAGCTCACTGTTACGCCGCATGTTTCTGGCGATAACCGCATCTTGCTCGATCTCCATCCGGAAAACAACTCCTACGGCTACGACGAAAAGGGTGAAGTCGTGATTTCTACGCAGGAAGCAAAGACCAAGGTGGTTGTAGCTGATGGCGAAACGGTCGTGATTGGTGGTCTTACTCGCAACGAAAACACCGAAAGCGAAAGCGGTATTCCGTTCCTCAAGGATATTCCGCTTCTCGGCAACCTCTTCAAGTATAGCCGTAAGGCAATTACAAAGAAGGATCTCGTGATCTTTGTGACGCCGAGAATCATCCGCAATTATATCGGTAATGTTGAAATTTCTGAACCGTCTGAAGAAACTTCTAGCGCCGCTCCTGAACTCAAGCCGGTTGCACAGACCGAAGATGCTCCGGTTGCGACGGGCGAAACTCCGGATGCTCCGGCACCGGAAAACTCTCACGACGATAGCTGGAATCAGTAATTAGCATGTGCCGGACTTAGGTCCGGCCTTTGTTTTATAAACGCGAAAACCCTGGCTCTGCCAGGGTTTTTGGTGTTCTATCGAACCCCAAATGCTCGGCTCAAAAATAGGCTTGTTGCGTATTGATGAGATGTGCGCTTATCGCACGACGAGTGCTGCGAGCGCAAGTTCCTGGCTCATGCGGGTCGGACATTTGCCACTTTTCATTTCGTAATTGAGGTCGGCGAGGCGGCGGAGCACGCGGATCAGGAGCGGCTTGCGCCAACGGCGGCAGCATTCGGCTGCTTGACCTTTCTTGACGAACATGTAGTAGTTCTTGCCGATTTTCTTGGCGGCCTCTTCGGGCGAAACGCCCTTGGCTGTAAGCGAGGCGTAGTTCAAGAGCGAGAGTGCGTAGCTGTAAAGCGTGTTGGAAATGCGGATGGCATCCACGCCGCTGTTCAAAAGTTCGTTGAGCTTCTGGACGTAGGCTTTTGCGTCTTGCATCCCGAAGAAACCTTCGATTTCGTAAGTGGGGATGTCGCGCTGGGAGACAACCATCGTTTTCACGAGGTCGAGGGTGATTTTTTTGCAGTCCGGTGCGTAAAGGAGAATCTTTTCGACTTCTTCGCACACAAGCTTGGTATCGTTACCAAGCGCTTCGGCGAGGTATTGCGAAGCTGCTGGCTCGATAGCCTTGTTGAAATGCGTTGGGACAACTGCCGAAATCCAGTCGGCCATTTCGTACTGCTTCGGTACGTCGTACTTTTCGACTTTGCAGACCTTCGAGAGCGCCTTGTAAAGCTCGCTACTGGCGAGGAGCGTTTCAAAGTCAAAGAGCACTTTGCCACTTGCCGCATGGGGGAGCCATTTGGCGATTGCCTTGCAATCGTCGGCTTTCATGGCTTCGGCCTTGCGTACG
>CAMJNF010000094.1 GCA_946407235.1 uncultured Fibrobacter sp.
CAGATTCCGGAAGGTCAACGTGACGTCTAAGCCAATTCAAAGAAACTTTCATTTTATTACCCTTTGTGGCTCGAAACTTGCGGTGTTTGTCCTTGCGACTCTGTGATGCCGCAGGGTGTGTGCGAATTTCGTGCCTGCTTAAATTTTCGGCGTAAATATAGAAAAAAGGTGGCCCCAGAATGGAGTTCGGGGTGACAAAGCTGAGTGATTCGCTGTGGTGTTTTTTGTGAAAAAATGATACCAAACAACCCCAAAAAGGTGTTTTGGTATCATAATTTACAAACAAACTAAGCTATGAAGGCGCGTTTTCGCAATTTTTGTCTAAAAATTTGGTTCGTTTGGGGGCGAAAACGTTGAAAAATGCCAGTGTTTGGCTCGAAAATAGAATTTTTATTACGAATAAAGGAAAATTTATGCTGCCAAATTTCGAAATTTTTCTGATTTGGTAACACTTTTGGCGATTTTGGTGCTTTTCAATGCTTAAAACGAAGTTTTTTGTGCGACTCTGCTTGCAAACACTTCGAAATCTTCAGGGGTTGTCAGCTTGTCGTTGGCGCTGTCGCCTTTGACGATGTAAACGGGCTCGCCAAAGAATTCAAGAATGCTCGCTTCGTCAGTCGGTGTAAAGTTGAGCGGTTCTTTTGCGATTCGGGCGTAGAGCTGCTTGAGCAAATCTATGCGAGCGGCTTGCGGCGTCTGTGCAAGCCAGACCTTGTTGCGGTCGATGGTGCTTTCGACACGGCCTTCGCTTGCAATTTTGATTGTATCGATGGCGGGCTTTGCAACGAGACAACTCCCTTTGTTGATGAGCGTTTCAAAGATATCGCGGATAATTTTTTCGCTAATGAAAGGACGTGCGACATCGTGAACGAGAACGTACTCGGCATTGCTTGTCAGAGCGTTTACGCCGTTTTCGACGGACTGCCAGCGTTCTTTGCCTCCAATGACAATCTTTAATTTTTCCTTGACAAGTCCACTGGATTCTCCAAAGCGGCTTGTGGCTTCTCCAAAAATTTCTTTCTCGAAAAAGCTTTTCCAGTCGGCAGGAACCGCCATGACGACTTCTGCGATTTCGTCCATTTTTAGGAACGTCTCAAGGGAGTATTGGTAAACAGGCTTGTTGCCGAGCTGCATCAGTTGCTTGGGAATGTTCCCGCCCATGCGCTTGCCCAGGCCGCCTGCGGGGAGGACTGCCGCGAATTTTCCGAAATTTTTTGAATTAGCCATATTGAAAAAATAGCAAGATTTGTGATTTGAGTCACCGTGATTTAAATGTAAGAACTAAAAAGTCTTTGATGTGCTGGATTGTTTTTAACTTTGGCGCTGGTGTTTATGGGAGAACAAAATGGACTTTAGAGAACTAAAGCCCCGAAACCGTACAAAAATGGCGGCGGTTGCATGCTTAGGCGGTTTTGTCGGGGCGCATAATTTTATGCTCGCGAACAGCGTCTCGGGAAGCATTAAAATATATTTGACGCTAGTCTCACTTATTGCTCCACATTCGGTGGCTCTTTGCTTGGTTATCGTGAACTTTTTGTGGATCATGTTTGACTTGTGGCTGATCTGCTTCGTGAAAACATTGCCCGAAATCCGTCTTGAAGGCAGTCGCAAAAAGGCCGTGTTCTTTGTAGCTACCTACATGGCCCTTGCGACGATTTTGGCAATGCTGATTTACCAAGGACGCTTTTCCTAAATTTATTTTTTAAACCGAACTGCGGTGCCGTAGGCGATGATTTCTGCGGCACTAGCCATCAAGCTGCTTGTAGAATAGCGGACGTTTATGATGGCGTCTGCGCCAAGCAAGGCTGCTTCACCCATCATGCGTTCTGTTGCCTGTTGGCGCGCTTCGCTCATCATTTCTGAATATCCCTTAATCTCGCCGCCGATAATGGTCTTGAGCCCGGCGAAAACATCTCGGACAACGTTTTTTGAAAAGACAATGCTCCCTTTGACGAGCTGGATGGTTTCAATTTCTTTGCCGCTAATGAAGTCTGTATTGACGATAATCATGAAGTTCTCCTAAATGTGGATGGTTATGGTAATAATAACAAATTAGAATGCAAAGAATATTCCGAAGTGAGGAGTAATGTTTGTTCCCGAGAATACATAATTCAACTGGGTTACCTTAGATGCTTTTGTCATTTCCCTGGAATAACCACCTATTCCGACGGCGTTGGTTGTAATGTCTAGGCCTGCAATAACGCCAAATGATTCCAAAATCTGGTATCCGACAATGACGTCTCCGCCAATAATTGCGTCTGCGTATATCGCTATGGGGTTGATTTGTTTACCGTCTACATCGACTTTTCCGTAAGCGAGTTTGGCGTTGACTCCGCAAAAGAAATGTACGGCGACGATGAAGTTGTTCGATACGGGAGCGAAACCCAAACCCCATTTCATGTTGAGCTCAAGTCCTGAAAATTTTATTTTTTCAGCAAATAATGTGTCCTTGAGGTCTCCTGAAATGTAGCCTGCGCCGAGCCCGAATAAAGAGGTGTATCCGCTCTCATAGGTTTTGTAACGGGTCCAGTTTAATTCGTAACTTGTTGATTTCCATTCGTGCTTTTCCGATTTGACTTCCCAATTTTCTGATTCTATGGGAATGCTAAAATTGTAGCTTTGAAGGATTTTGTTTGTTCTTAATTTTTTCTTGGGTTCGGTGGCGCTAGTTTCTTGTGCTGGCGGAGTTGCGTTTGCAGAGTTTTGCACAGTTGTTGCTGAGTCTCGGAAACTTGTGGTTGCTGCGTCCTGGACAACAGGCTTCAACGTGTCTTTGGGGTTAGACAGTCTTTCTGTGACAAGAATCTTGGGAGTGTCGTTTTTTTGCGTTGAGACTTTATTGTCAATTTCAGGAATGACAGGAACCTGTTTGGTTTCAACTAAAATGGAATCTTTGATTTTGGATACGCTATCTATGGGAATTTTTTGCGTTGAGTCTTTATTGTCAAATTCAGGAATGACTGGAGCCGGTTTGGTTTCAACTAAAGTGGAATCCTTGATTTTGGGTATACTGTCTACGGGATTTATAACATTATCGTTTTGCGCAAATAGCATTGTACTGCACATCGTAATCGCAATCGCTACCGTTTTTGAGAGCGAGGTTTGCATATGGACCCCTTTGTTGAAAAGGTGATTGAATCGTTGCTATGTTTTTGAATATAACCAAATGTTTTCATAAAGCTTAGAAAAATATTACAAATGCACTCCAATACGGAGGTCCGAAGCTAATAATTGTCGAAATTTCGATAAAAAAGCCGAAAAAATCTCTGATGAAAATTTTATTTGAGGAAAAATGAAAAACGACAGTTTTTGTCAAAACTAAAATGTACATTGCATTTTAGAATTATGCATGTATATAAATATATGCATAAAACAAAACGAACCTATTTATTTTTTCAAAAAAGGAGCTTTTATGGCAATCATATTCGATGAGTCAAAATCAATTAACGATTACCTCAAGAAACCGGAGGCGCATCCGGAATCGTTTGCTGCGTTTTGCAAGCGTCAGTCGGCAGGCTTGAAATTGGTTAGCGAAGACATGGAGCAAGAAAAACGAGAACAAGAAGAAATGGCGAAGCTTCGCAAAAAGAGCTTTGAACGTAAATACGAATTGTTCTACGACAACCTGGACTTGATTTTGCGACATCGGGACGAAATTCTTGCGACGCCGCGTTATGCGAACATCGATGCGCATTACGTGCTTGGGGGAGGCGGTTGTTATATCGGGCCGATTTCCACATCAAGGCGCTACAGTTTTGCAGGGACGCTCGTCAATATTAATCTCAAGCTGGGGGCGCTTCTGGAACTTTGGAATACCGATACATTCAGGGTGGGCTGTAAGTGTGGCGGCACGGCTGTAATCCGTTACTTTTCGGGTTCTCCGCTTTCGGGGGCGTCTGTCGCGGCTGCGGCTTGTCCCAAGTGCAAGGAGGTTCTGCATGGTATACGGAGCCGTAGTTTTGGGGATTATATGGGGACCATGCTCACAAAACTTGCAGAAAACACCGAGAAGGTCATAAAGGATATCATTGCTAAGTGGACGCTTGCCGAGGCCGAATGTGTGAAGAAAAATGCTGAAGGGAAATTTTCGCGGTTGTGCCGCCCTGGTGGTGAAATTCGTGGCGAGGAGCCGGCGTGTAGCCTGGAAACGATGATCAATGAACTGAAAATGGGGGAAATGGCGTAGGTTTCGTAGAGAAAATCCTGATTTGGATGAACAATGGTCTAGGGAGGTTGAAATTTTACTTGACGGTTTATGTTCAAAAGACTACTTTTTGAGCAGTAAAACAAATGTTCACTATACTGCGAGGCGCGGATGGCACTCTCCCAAGAAATAAATGCTCAAGTTGCTAAAGCTCAAGTTGTTGATTCCCTTGAGGTGGAGCGTTCGCGCTTGGATCGAGAGCAGCTTGAGGCGGTCGAGACGACCGAGGGCTATGTGCGTGTGGTGGCGGGGGCTGGTTCGGGCAAGACGAAAACGCTCACGCACCGCTATCTGTATCTCGTGAAGGAAATGGGCATTTCGCCGTCGAACATTCTTTGCGTGACGTTCACGAACAAGGCGGCGAACGAAATGAAAAAGCGCATTCGTTCGATTCTGGGCGGCGATGACAGCGGTTATATTTCGACGTTTCATGGCTTTTGCGTGCGATTTTTGCGCGAAGAAATCCATGTGCTCAATTACCCGAAAGAGTTCATGATCTTGGACGAAGATGATCAGAAGTCGCTTTTGCGCAAGGCGTATGCGGATTTGGGGTATTCGCTCAAGGATTTGAAAATCAGCAGTGTTCTTGATTTTATCGGAGGCCGTAAGGCCAATGAGTTGGATTACGTTTCGCTTTTTGCGGAACTGCCTTCGGAAAATGATGTCGATGAAATCTCCAAAGATCATTTGCTGGAGTTGTCGGATGAAGCTGATGACAAGTGGATGAAGGTTTATTACCGCTATCTTTACGAGCAAAAGAAGAATTATGCGCTTGATTTTGACGATTTGATTTTGGTGACGCTGTACATTCTCCAATGTTTTCCGGAACAGTTGGACAAGTGGCGTAAGCGCATGATGTATGTGATGGTTGATGAATATCAGGATATTGACGGCCAGCAGTTCATGCTTGCGGACTTGCTTTCGAGCTATCACAAGAATTTATTTGTGGTGGGTGATCCGGACCAGACGATTTACGGCTGGCGCGGTGCCGATATCAATCGCATTCTTGATTTTGACAAGACTCATCAGGGAACGAAAACGATTTTGCTGCAGAACAATTATCGCTCTACGCCGAGCATTTTGAAAGTGCCTGATGCGGTTATCAAGAACAATAAGTTCAGAATCGAGAAGGTCTTGAAACCGGTGCGCGTTGGCGGGAAAACGCCTGTCTTTTACCATGCAAAGAATACGCGCGAAGAGGCAAAATGGATTGTCGAACGTATCCAGAACGCCGTGCAGAGCTCTGTGAAAAATGGCGCGGGCGGTATGCGTTACAAAGATATTGCTGTGCTTTATCGAATGCATTCTCAGTCGCGTTCTGTCGAAGAAGCTTTGATGGCGGAGAATATTCCATATAAAGTTTATAGTGGTGTCGGATTTTATCAGCGCAAAGAAATTAAGGACGTGATTTGTTATTTGCGCATGCTCGTGTATGCCGATGATTTGTCGTTCTTGCGTACGGTGAATACGCCCAAACGCCAGTTCGGGCCGCGTAAGGTTGCGATTTTGCAGGCCTTTGCAGATACACGAGGCGTTGGGCTTTACGAAGCGCTTTTGGAAATTGTATCGGAAGCGGGGATGTTGAATGATGTTGCTTGCGATATTTCATCGCAGGCAGAAATGTCATCGGTTGGCAATGAACGCAATAAGATTGATTTTGATTGCAAGGGATTTTTGGCTCGGAGCAATGTCGTTGAGTATGTGAAATTGATTGAAAAATATCGTTCGTGCTATAGGGACATGAGCGTTTCTGAAATTTTGACGAGAATTTTGCGAGAGACAAAGTACGAAGAAATGTTGCGCCTGGATGGCGACGAAGATCGCTTGGACAATCTCGCGGAACTCAAACAGGGAATTTTGGAATTTGAGAATTACTACGAAGAAGATGCCTCGTTGGATGAGTATTTGCAAAATATTGTGCTGTTCACGAATGTCGATGAAGATGCCGAAGAAAAAGACCGCGTGCAACTCATGACGATTCATAACGCCAAAGGTCTGGAGTTCCCGTATGTTTTTGTGTGCGGTTTGAACGAGGGCTTTTTCCCGGTAAAGCGTGTGCAGAATAAGGTCCAGCTCGAAGAAGAACGCAGGCTTGCGTATGTGGCGTTTACGCGTGCCGAAAATGTGCTTTGCTTGAGTGATGCTGAAGATGGCGTGGCGGGGGAGAGTGGAACGCGTTATCCGTCGCGTTTTTTGCTTGAAATGGATATGGGCGGGCTAGATGTGGCTCGTGGATTATCGGAAGATTTGCTCGAAGCGGCGAAAGCGCATATTGCAAATGTTGATCAGGAACGCGATTTCTTGAGTGACGAAAGCTTGGGGCTTGTCAAGAAGGCGCCTTCGGCGACATTTGAAGTTGGCGACCGCGTGATGCACAAGATTTTTGGCGCAGGCACAATTCGTGCTGTTGACGAAAAGAACTTCTGCTACGAGATTGCGTTTGACAAATTTGCTACCCCGCGAAGTATACAATTCGACTTTCCGCTAGTACGCGCCTAACGTTGCTGTTGCCTTCCCGGCCGGAGCCTGCCTGGATTCGTAATCCTCGGAGCAACGCGGAGGGGAGCCATTATTTCTTGAACTTGCGTTTGTTTCAGGGTGATAGGCTTTGCCTGCTTATGTCATGCACCCTGTTGCTGCATCGCTATTTTATCGTCTACGGCTCTTTTGAAAGTTGTTTTCAGGGCGCTCGTAGCGAATCGGTTTTAACTGCTTGATGACGTCTCGAAGTTCTTTGGGGAGCGGGCAATCGAAGACTTTGTGTTCGCCATTCCAGTCGAATTCCAAACGGCAACTGTGCAGGAATAAACGGTTCAGACCGAATAGCTTTTTGACTTCGCGATTGAGCGCGAAATCGCCATAGCGCGTGTCGCCAAGGAGCGGGTGTCCGATGCTTGCGAAGTGCGCACGGATTTGGTGCATGCGGCCCGTTTCGAGCTTGATTTTCACGAGGTCGTAGCCTTCGTAATGTTGCTTGACGCGGTAATGCGTGATAGCTTTTTGTGCGTTTTCGTCATCTTGGCCGACGAGCATCTTGCTGCCCTTGGCGCTGTCGGTGCGTAAAAGCGATTCGCTGATGGTGCCGCGGTCTTTCTTGAGGTTGCCTTTGACGAGCGCAAAGTAGAATTTGTCTACAACATGTTCGCGAATCATGCGGGTGAAGTCACGGAGCGTGTCGCCGTGAAGTGCCGCAATAATCATGCCGGATGTTTCTTGGTCAAGGCGGTGCGCGATGGTCGGCTTAAAGTCTAGACCTTCGTTGCGGCCCCATTCCCAGAGGTATTCTACGAGGCTTTCGCCTGGGCGCGTGCCGCTGCCTGGCTGGCTTGCAAGTCCCGAGGGCTTGTTGATGATGACATAATCTTCAGTTTGCACGATAAGATCGAGCTCGTGTGCGCCCCAATGCGCTTGCTTTTCGGCGCCTGTGAGGTGGCGGCCCCAAGTGGACTTGTTCTTGGCGAATCCTGTTGCGCTTTTTGCATCGGGGCGTTGCGGCCTTTGACCACTTAGTGCTTCAGCACTTATGTGGGCATGGCCACCTTTAGGTGGTGTGGCCCCGCTCGAAGGGGTAGCGGGAGCCGCTTCGGCGGCGGAAGCGAGGGGAAGGCTTTCCCCCGTTTGGTCACTTTCGCTTACGGATTTGAAGTTCTCGTAAATATTGACCACGTCGCCTTCGACGAGCATCTGGTTTGCCTTGCCGACAACGCCGTTTACACGGACTTTCTTTTTGCGGATGATTGCGAAAAACACCGAGAGGGATTCTTCGGGGAATGCCTTGCGGAGGAATCGGTCAAGGCGCATGTTTGCAAAGTTGCGGTCGATAGTACGTGTAATCATAATTAGGTTTTAGGTTGTAGGTTTTAGGGAACAGGGAAAAGAATTATGCACTTCGTGCATCGGTAAAGGGCGGCGAAGCCGCGATTATAAACCTAATACCTAACACCTGTTACCTAATTTCCTTTTTCGCATAATGTGCAAGTCTCACGCCGTCGGCGGCGCTGGTGACGATTCCGCCGGCATAGCCGGCTCCTTCGCCAAGGACAAAGAGTCCTTGGGTGTTCACGCTTTCAAGCGTTTCGTTATTGCGCGGGATGCGGAGCGGCGAGCTGGTGCGTGTTTCTGGGGCGACGATTAGTCCTTCTTCGATGAATCCCGGAATTTTGCGGTCGAAGTTTTGGAATCCTTCGGCAAGGCTCTTGCAAATGGTCTTGTCCATCCAGTCCCACAAATTGCAGGGGACGAGCCCACAAGGGTAGGTGGATTTGGGGAGCGTTTTGTCTTCGCGATTGGCGAGGAAGCTCTTGATGGTTTGTGCGGGTGCGGCGTAATTTTTCCCGCCGACGTTGTAGGCGTCGGTTTCGATTTTTCGTTGCAAGTCGAGACCGCCAAAAAGCGAACCGCTTGATGGAATGTCAAAACCTTCGGCGCCTGCTGTGATCGGGACGGCGATGGCGCCGTTCGCGAATGCTCCGTTGCGACGGCTGTAGCTCATGCCGTTTGTGGCGAGCGTTCCCGGTTCCGAGGCGCATGGCACAAGGACTCCGCCGGGGCACATGCAAAAACTGTAAGCACTTGAGGTCTTGTTGAGTGTCGGCGTGGCGAGGAAATATTCGGCGGCTCCAGTGAGTTTTGTATCGACGTTTCCGAGTTGGCGCCTGTTGATGAGCATTTGTGGGTGCTCCACGCGAACGCCCATGGCAAACGCTTTGCTTTCGAGCTGGACTCCGCGTGCGTGGAGCAGCTGGTAAATGTCTCGCGCTGAATGCCCAACGGCAAGCACCAACGCCTCGCACGGCTTCCAGAACGATGTTGAGGAATTTAAGAATACGTTTGTTGTAGGTTTTTCTCTCGTCTCTCGTCTTTGCACTTCGTGCCAACAAGTCGGCTCGGTTATGCCCAACTCTGTTGGTCGCAACGCTCGCTTTATGGTGTTGTCGTCTCTCGTCTGTTCAACGTTTTTCAGCTTGATTGCGCAAATCCGTCCGTGCTTTATTTCAATATCTTCAAGGCATGTGTTGAAATGAATGTGCCCGCCAAGGCGAACGATCTCCGCACGGATTTTACGTAACATCAAAACAAGTTTGTCCGTACCGATGTGCGGCTTTGCAAACGTGACGACGCTTTCGTCAACGCCAAATTGCACCATGTCCTTGAGGACTGTTTCGCTGAACAAGTTGCGGCTGCGGGTGTTGAGCTTGCCATCGCTGAATGCGCCTGCACCGCCTTCGCCAAATAGAACGTTGCTGTGTGCATTGAATTTTCTATCAACGAAAAACTTGCGGATGTCGCGGAATCGTTCTTCAACTTGCTTACCTTGTTCGTAAACGTCGACGGAAAAGCCTTTGCGTAATAGATGCAATGCCGCCCACAAGCCGCTTGGCCCTGCGCCAATTATATCAACGTGGCCTGCTATAGGGACTGTGTTTTTGCCTGGTTCTGCATCGAGACTACGAATTTCACGTTTGGATTCAATGAGTCCGCGGGCGTTATTCCCCGTGGCGCGAACTTTCCGCTTCAAGTCAAAAATCACGTTGTATGACCAGCGCAAATCGCCTTTACGCCTGGAGTCCAGCGAAAAGCGTTCCACTTCGAGGTTGAAGATTTCTTCGGGATTCACGCGGAGCGTTTTGGCGAGCGCAGAACGGACTTCACCCTTTTTTTCAAGGGCTACGGCAAGTTCTCTGTAGCGGTAAGTAAACATGTTCGTCGCTAAATTTAGAAATATGGCAAAAAAATATTTTTTTGGACTTGAGATGGTGGTTTACATTTTTTTATAATTGTGAAAACTCTCAAAATGGTATTTGTTATATGTTTAAAGTTGGTTTTGATAACGATGCTTATCTAAAAACTCAATCTGAAAAAATTCGGGAACGAATCTCTAAATTTGGCGGAAAACTTTATCTCGAATTTGGTGGCAAGCTTTTTGACGACCATCACGCAAGCCGCGTCTTGCCGGGCTTTGCTCCAGACTCCAAGATCCGCATGCTCGAAAAGCTCAAGGACAAGGCCGAAGTCATCATTGCGATTAATGCAGGCGACATCGAAAAGAATAAGGTTCGTGGCGACCTCGGCATCACTTACGATCAGGACGTTCTTCGCCTGATTGACGCCTTCCGCGGTTATGGTCTTTATGTGAGTAGCGTGGTTTTGACTCGTTGGCAAGAACAGCCGAGTGCAGTCGCTTACCAGAAAAAGCTTGAGGGCTTGGGACTCAAGGTCTATCGCCATTATCCGATTGCCGGCTATCCGAGCAATATTCCGCTTGTTGTGAGCGATGACGGTTATGGCAAAAATGAATTTGTTGAGACTTCCCGTGAACTTGTCGTGGTGACGGCACCGGGTCCGGGAAGTGGAAAGATGGCTGTTTGCCTTTCCCAGATTTATCATGAAAACAAGCGCGGTGTTAAGGCGGGTTACGCTAAGTTTGAAACGTTCCCGATTTGGAACATCCCGCTCAAGCACCCGGTCAACCTCGCATACGAAGCTGCAACCGCCGACTTGAACGACGTGAACATGATTGACCCGTTCCACTTGGAAGCATACGGTCAGACGACGATTAACTACAATCGCGACGTCGAAATTTTCCCGGTGTTGAATGCTCTCTTTACGCGCATTCTCGGAGAATCTCCGTACAAGAGCCCGACGGACATGGGCGTGAACATGGCTGGCAACTGCA
>CAMJNF010000095.1 GCA_946407235.1 uncultured Fibrobacter sp.
TCTTCAAGCCAAGACTTGTCGGCTTAGCAATGAATACGCAAGCGTATCCGCTGCATTCGCCTCTCTCGTCTTTCGTCTAACCACCAACCTCCAGACTGATTTTACTAAGTTCTAAGCTCTAAGTTCTACCTATTAATCACCAACCACTAATCACTAACCACTAATCACTAACCACTAACCACTAACTACTGTCTACTGTCTACTTCCTACTTCCTACTTCCTACTTCCTACTACTCATGTCCTATCTATTCGTTGCTCTTGGTGGTGCTCTCGGTAGCGTGTTGCGCTACTTCCTTTCGCTTGTGATTCCTAAAGCGGCTGGGTTCCCGTGGCCGACCTTTGTCGCAAACATCTTGGGCTGCCTTTGCATTGGGATTTTCTCGGGACTGTTCCTCAAGTGCGGAACGCTTTCGCCAAACCTCAAGCTTTTTTTGGTGACGGGCTTTTGCGGGGGCTTTACCACATTCAGCACTTTCGCCAATGAAAACTTGGCACTCCTCCAAAGTGGAAAAATTGGGATGTTTGCAGCCTACGCGCTTGCAAGCTTTGTGCTTGGTGTAGCCGCCTGCGCCGGTGGAATTTATTTGATAAATCGTTAAAAATTTTATACGTACGCTCCGATAACTTTTGATGTATTATTTTATAATACTGACTTACGTTGGTTGTAAAAAATAAAACAAGTTATATCTATCAGGAGCTTATAATGGCAAAAGCAACTAAAAAAGTTTTGCTTCTCTGTGGCGATTTTACCGAAGATTACGAAACGATGGTCCCGTTCCAGTCCATGTCTATGCTGGGCTATCAAGTGGATGCCGTGTGCCCCGACAAGAAGGCGGGCGAAACGGTCGCTACTGCAATTCATGATTTCTTGGGCGAACAGACTTACGCTGAATCCCGTGGTCACAACTTTGCCCTCACAGCAGACTTTGATGCGGTTGAGGTGAAGGATTACGAAGGCTTGTTCATTACTGGTGGCCGTGCTCCGGAATACATCCGCTTGAACGAACGCGTACTCAAAATCGTGAAGGAATTTTTCAAGGCTAAAAAGCCGGTGGCCGCCATTTGCCATGGTCCGCAGGTCCTTGCTGCAGCCGGCGTTTTGAAAGGCTACAAGGCAACGGCTTACCCTGCTGTTGGTCCGGACATTACTCTTGCTGGTGGTAAGTATGTGGCAGTGAATGTTGACGAAGCTGTGGTGGACCGCAACTTGGTTACTGCTCCGGCATGGCCTGGCGATACGGCAATTGTCCGAGAGTTTGTAAAACTCATGGGTGCAAAAATCAAGATTTAATTTTTGTTCACATTTGCGTTTTTAAGTTTCTTAAAAAAATTCGCTCTTCAAAAAGACATATACTTCGGTATCTGTCTTTTTTTTGTTATTCCGAACCCTTTTAATAGAATGAAAAATGGGGATGCGAACTGCGATTTGTTAAATTAGAGCAAAATCATTTTTAATCCCATACCTCAAAGGTGCGGCCTCCTAACCACTTCCTACAGTCTACTTCTAACTAGCCTATGCAACTGAATGAACAAAATATTTTAAGTGCGTTGCGTGCGGTCCAAGATCCAGACTTGCACAAGAATATTGTAGAACTAAACTTTGTTCAAAACCTGAAAATTGAAGGCACGAAGGTTTCCTTTGATTTGCGACTCACGACTCCGGCATGCCCGATTCGCGACCGCTTCAAGGACCAGTGCATCACCATCGTGAAAAGCCTTGGTGCAACAGTAGTCGAGGTGACGCTCACTTCGTCGCAGGGCCGCGTGAGCGAAGACAATTCCGCTGCCAAGGCTCCGCAGAATTCTCACATTGGCGAAGTGGCGCATGTGGTTGCGGTGGCAAGTGGCAAGGGCGGTGTCGGTAAATCGACCGTGACGGCGAACCTCGCCATGGCGCTCAGCCTTTCTGGTGCCCGCGTGGGAATTCTCGATGCCGACATTTACGGACCTTCCATGGGCCTCATGTTCGGGATTGATAAGGCTCCTGAAGTTTTCGAAGACAATACGATTGCGCCTGTCGAAGCGAAGGGCGGCATCAGCATCGTCTCGATGTGCATGTTCGCGGATTCTGACAAGGCGACCATCTGGCGCGGACCGATGGTTTCGCAGATGATCCAGCACTTCATCCATCACGTGCGTTGGGGCAAGCTTGATTACCTTCTTGTGGATTTTCCTCCAGGAACCGGTGATATCCAGCTGACGCTCACGCAGAATTGCCCGATGGCAGGTGCGGTCGTCGTGACAACTCCACAGGAGGTTGCTCTCGCGGACTGCCGCAAGGGGCTTGCCATGTTCGATAACGTGGGCGTTCCTGTGATTGGCGTTGTCGAAAACATGAGCTATTTCATTTGCGATGAGTGCGGCAAGCACCACAATATTTTTCCTGCCGGTGGCGGTCAGAAAATTGCTGAAAAGTGGGGCGTGCCGCTCATTGGCAAGGTCCCGCTGGAACCCGCCGTTGCCGGTTGCGGCGATGAAGGTACTCCCGCTGTGCTCCGTTATCCGAACTCCGAATCGGCGAAGGTCTTTATGGATACTGCAGAAACGGTTGTCCGCACGCTTTCTGTGTTTGAATCTGAAGGCGATGGAGTCCTCAAAAACTTCAATTACGATTTTGAACAACTGCCGGTGGAGGAAGTATGATCCAGCCAAAGAAAGTTTTCAGGACAAAAGAGGGTAAGCTTGGTTTTGAATGGAATGATGGTAGCCGCACCGCTTGCGATGCCCGTACGCTCCGCTTAGCTTGTCCGTGCGCACTTTGTGTGGATGAACATACCGGCGAAAAACTCCTCGATGAATCAACTGTTCCCTTGGATGTAAAACTCGAACACATTCAGTCCATTGGTCGTTATGCCGTGGGGCTTTCTTTTAGTGATGGCCATCGTTCGGGAATTTACCCGTATGATAAACTTAAGGAATTGACGAAATCCGCATAATAAACCATATTTGAAAGAGTCTAAGACGGTTTGTCCAAGACAAAAGGTGTTGTTTTATGAGTGATTTTAACGAAGCTCTTTATTTTCGTGACTTGAATAGGTATCCTACGCTGACTCCGCAGGAGGAATCGGCGCTGTTGAAAATTATCAAGAACGGTGAAACCGAAGAAATTCGAAAGTCTGCCTTGCAGCGCCTAATCCGTGGCAATTTGCGATTTGTGGTGAGCGTCGCCCGTAAGTACCAGGGCCGTGGCCTTTCCCTTTTGGATTTGATTAACGAAGGTAACCTCGGTCTTTTCAAGGCGGCTAAACGCTTCGATATGGACAAGGACGTGAAGTTTATCAGCTACGCTGTGTGGTGGATCCGTCAGTCTATCCAGAAGGCTTTGTTCGAACAAGTGGGCGCAGTCCGTATTCCGCCTAACAAGCTCGCTCTTGTGAATCGTTTTAAACGCGCTTTGATGCAGAATGGCGGTGACTACGACAAGACCATTTCTATGGAAGAATTTGCGCCCTACGAACGCGACATTGTCGAAGTCATGGAAAAGATCGTGGATATCTCGCTTGATGCTCCGATTGGTGATGATGCTGGTGTTTCCAGTGCCGATTCCGTGAGTACGCTTATGGATGTGCTCGGCAGCGACGGCAACCAGGATGAAGATATGGAACGCGAAGAGCGCAAAAAGCTCATCCAGGAAACGCTTTCGTCACTCCCGCAGCGCGAAGAAGAAATCCTCCGTATGTTCTATGGTCTTGATACTGTCGAAGATACAACGCTTAAAGACATTGGCGAAGACCTCAAACTTAGCCGTGAACGTGTCCGCCAGATAAAGAATAAGACCTTGCGTCGTTTACAGAAGAGCAAGGAACACAAAGAAAAACTGGCTGATTTCTTGGAAATCTAATTGGAACTCTAAATAGGGATTCTGATGGCGAATAACTCATCTGCTTCTCGTACTGCTGCGTACCTTTTTCTGGTTTGTTTTTTTG
This sequence comes from uncultured Fibrobacter sp., assembly GCA_946407235.1. Lineage (GTDB taxonomy): Bacteria > Fibrobacterota > Fibrobacteria > Fibrobacterales > Fibrobacteraceae > Fibrobacter. The sequence goes on from CAMJNF010000095.1 coordinate 3,927, forward strand.
GGGCGCTGATTGCGTATGGCGGATATAAGCTTTACAATAAATATGGACCTTCCAAAACGGTCGTAGGCGATATTCCGTTTGGACTTGATGCAGGTACGGTTGTTCTGAATGGCGATGCTCCGAATTTCAAGGCGGATGTCGAACGTCTTCCAGTGCAGGCTCAGGCCGAACTCCGCCGTGCGGGTGAACTTTCTCGCAGCGGGGCAACGAAGGCCGCATATGAAATTTACGATGCACTTGTGCTTTTGTACCCGAATGTAGATGCCGCGGTCTGGGGTGAAGTCAATACGTTATTCCACATGGATTCTGTTTCGGAGTCAATGCGCGATCGTGCTGAAATTTTGATTGGACGATTGATGACTCGTTATCAAAATACGGGCATCGGTTTTTATCTGGATAGCCGCAAGTCGTTGTTGGCAGGTAACTTGACTGTTGCACTTGAACTAGCCAAGATGGCAAGCTCCCGCTCTCCGTCCATCTACGAAATCAGACTGTGGTACGCAGAGCTTTTGCTCAAAAATGGAAACATGAGAGAAGCTGCAAGCGAATGCCGTGCGGCAATCAGCCTTTCTTCGGGCGACTCGCAGCGTGCGTTTGAGCTTTTGGCCAAAGTCTATCATGATGACGGCGTTTTGGACAGTGCGGCACTTGTGGTTGATTACGCCTTGACGCAGTTCCCGCTTTCGGCGGAATTGCTCCTTGTGCGCGGCTATCTTGCTGAATACAATGGCAAGTTCGATGTGGCAGAAAAAACGTACCAGCGTATTGTTGCGTTCCGCCCGGATTATGAAAAGGCCCGCCGTGCAATGGCGACTATTGGTGAAAAAACGGCTCCTGGCAAGAATGGGCATTACATGGGTTCTTCCAGGGATAGGGCGCAGGTGGCATGCGACATTCTTGCTCCGCTGGTCGAACGTTATCCTGAAAATTTGCCGCTTCGCGAGGCCTTGGGTATCGCTTATACTAAAGCACACATGTTCGACATGGCTCGTCGCGAGTTCAACTACATCCTCAAGAACGATCCGGAATATCCGGATATCAAGTCTCGCATAAGTGAACTAGAACAAGTTCGCAGGGCGACAATCGAGGAATACAATAATGGCCTGACCGCCAACTTGAATCGCGCTGTAGATAGCCTGCGTGGATCGATGATGCCCGAGAAAAAACACGATTTTTCGACTAAATTAGGCCATTATCTTGTCCGCTATGGTGCGTCTTCGCAGGAATTCTTTAAAAAGTATTCTCCTTCGAATTTCAAACAAGTGAGACGCTTTGTTTGGCAGGAATCTTTCTACGAAAATCCGTATCACCATACCTACACGGTTGTCTTTGACTCGTTGAACCGCTTTAAGGAAGTCCATGTGGTTGTCTTTGATTCGGCGTCGACATCGAACCATCTTGGCGTGGCTCCTGAGATTTTTACCCGCCTTTTGAAGCAGAATTCGCGAATTTCGGGCATCAGCAATAATACTGGCGAAACGGATTGCGGCAATGGCGTTATCATGGATGCCGCCGTTTGGGAGACCCGCGATAACTTCGAAATTCTCGCCCGCATTGTCGGAAAACCTGCCGAAGTGCGTATGGTTCGACTGGATCGCAATACTTTGCCCCCATCTGGCATGAAACTTTGCGATTATATGCCACTTCTTATGGAATTTTAGCTCGTAAATATCTATTTTATAGCTATATGTTCCGTAGTCGTTTTTTTGCTTTAGTCTTGTTCGCTGCATTGTTGGAAGGTTGTACTTGCTGTGCCTACCTAAACCATATGTTCAATGCTGAACGGCTTTATGATGAGGCTACCGAACTTCGCCAAGCTCGTTTGGATAGTGTTCCCGATGAAACGCAGTCTTATCCGGGCAGCGAGGAATCTCAAAAATACGATAAAGTCATTGAAAAAGGCTCCCGTGTGCTGGAACGTTTCCCAAAGAACGAGAAACGTACCGCCGAGGCGGTTTTCCTCATTGCTGAATCTTACAGGCACAAGTCTGATTGGCCGAAAGCCATTACCAAGTACGATGAGTACGAACGCTATTTCTCCGATAACGATTCCATGCGGGCCGTGGAATACCAGCGTGCTTACTGCCTTTACCGCAATCAGGAATTCAATATCAGCCGTTTTGCGCTTGAACCCGTAGTTGCCGATAAAAAGCATCCCTACTACTTCCAAGGGTTGAATTTGCTTTCGCTTTTGGATGAAAATTCCGAGGCTCCTGAACAGGCCATTGCCGCATTAGAAGCCGTACTTGCGGATACGAGCGGAACTCCCTATATGAAGGGAAAGGCTCATTTCCGTTTGGCAGGCCTCTATTACAAGATGGAAAATTGGGAAAAGGCGCACCATCATTACAACGCCAAGGAAATTGAAAATCTGAACGATCGTGAACGCCAAACTGCAGGCGAACAGTCGGCGGAATGCCTTGTGAACATGAAGCAATACCTCAAGGCGGCCGATGAATTCAAGGAACTTTATAAAAATCCGGCATATGAAACCAAGCGTTCGTTCTACCTCGTTCGAATTGGCGAAACGACGCTTTTGGCGGGCCGCAATGCTGATGCATACGTGATTTTCAATAAGGTCAATTCGGAATACTCGAGAACGGAGAACTCGGCTCGCAGCTATTTCGACATGGGCGATTACGAACAGACCAAGACCTTGAATTATGAACTAGCGATGTCTTATTATGACAGCAGCTACATAGCAAGGGCTGTTAGCGAATATGGTCAAAAGTCGCGTGAACGCCGTAACGCTTTGAGACGCCTTGTTTCGATGCGCGAAAAGAATGACGAGATTATTCAAAACAAGGATTCCATTCCGGATATGAAGGCGTTCTTCAAGAACGAGTTCATGATTGCAGAACTCTTCTTGCTCAAGCTTTCTGAGGCGGATAGCGCCATTGTAAGGCTTACGAACGTGATTGAAAATTCCGAAGATACATCAAGTGTTATGCGTGCATCATATGCAAGGGCGTTTATTTACGACGAGTTCTTGCATGACCCGGATACTGCTGAAGAAATGTACAAGGAAATCATCGAGAAGTACCCAAATACGGAATACGCAAAGCAGGCTCAGGTGAACCTCGGCATGCGAGTGACGATGAAAACGAGTGAAGATGAAGCCCGTGAGCGTTACATGGTCGCAGAAAGTCTGTGGACTGTAGCTTCTGAAATGCCCGCAAGCAAGATGGATGAGGTGGATTCTGCCTATGCGAAGGCTTTTGCCGCGTTTGATGGTGTGCACAATGATTATCCGCAAACGCAATCGGGTATTCAGGCGCTTTATATGAAGGCTATTTACTACCAGATGGTACCGCAAATGGACAAAGCCGTTGCCATTTATCGGGAACTTCGCGATAAGCACGGTCAGACTCCGTGGGGCAAGCAAGCGGTTTATGTGCTCAATACGCGCTTGACGACAACGGATGACGATATTGAAAGGTTGCGTAAACGTACCGCCGAAACTATCCGAGGTTTGGACAAAAACTCTGCAAAGTATTACGAAGAATTGCACGCCAAGCCCGAAGAAAAGAAGGCTGATATTATAAGCAAGGAAGACGAAATTCTCGAGAATACGTACAACAGCATGTACGATTTTGAGTAAACAATATGGGTTCTCGACTTTTTTTAGCTGTTCTCCTTTGCGTTTTGTTCGCGTTTACAGGATGTTCCGGATCTACGCACCGCAAGGGGTACAATCGCATGGCAGGCTCTTCGAGAGTCATGAAAAAAGTTGAAATCGGTTATACATTTTCGGGTGATGCCAGTTTCTATGGCAAGGGATTTGACGGTAAGAAAACCGCTAGTGGAGAAATTTTTGACAAGGATGATTTCACATGTGCGCACAGAACGTTACCGTTTGGCACGAAATTAAAAGTGGTTCGTGTAAAGACAGGTGCTTCGGTGGTGGTGCGTGTGAACGACCGCGGGCCGTATGTGAAAAAGCGTGTGCTTGACTTGAGTGAAGCGGCCGGAAAAGTTCTTGGATTTGATAAGGCTGGCCACGGGCAGGTCACCGCGACCGTTATAGAATAAGGCCTCTTGAGCCTCGTCATTCCGGCCTCCGAGCCGAAATCCGCATAAACGTGTCATCCAAAATTTTTTTTAGAAAAATTTTGCGCAAAATTCTAAATGTCAGCTTCTGACATTTAATGATTCTATATTGGTGCTCGTAAAGACACTAAACACCCAAAGGTGAATATATGAATCGTAAAGTAGTTAAAGTAAAAAAGCGTGTAGTCGAAATTCCGGAACAGTCCCAGTGGGACGAGTCTCCGTGGGATTCCGGCTTTTCCATTTTCAAGCGCCGTATTGGGGAACTTATGCAATTGAGCGGTAATGACGATTCCGCCATCGATGACGATGACTTGATTCCGTATTACCGCATGGGTGAAAGCGAAACGTTTGTGCTTTCTGCCCTTGGTTGCTCCGTTTGCGGTTAGGGCGCATTGGCTGTTTATTTGCGATTGATTCGCAGCATCACTTGTAGGGAATTGCCCCAATGCTGATGTTCGTAGTTGTTATTATAACGACTGTCGGATGTGTCGTAGCCTGATTCAATCTCGAAAAGTTGCCATCTTATGCCAATACCCATGTACGTTCTTTCGGAAATTGGCCAGTCTTTTCCGACTTCAAAATTCATACCGATGACAAAGTGGTTGTCTTTATAGCTGTCTCTTAAATTGCCACGAGCGTCAACAATTCCATCAAATGGATCGTTCATCATGATGGAACCTAGGAACACTTTGCCGCTAACGTATGCGTCTTTCCAGAATTCGCTGTTTGTGCGGGAGAATGGGAATACAGTTACGCCACCACCGACTAAAAGGACAAAAGCATCGATGTCGTTATTGATGAGGTATTTTTTGTATTGCTCGCCGATGTTGTATTTTCCGTCAATGGTCGCAATTTCGAAAGAGCCATGAATGCCTACGAGGCCCCTGATGAGCATGCCTATAGTGAGTTCGCCTGCGTAGCCGTAACCAGTACCATCGTATTCAAGTTTTTGTGAGTAATAGCGATGGTCGTAGTCAATGCGTGTCATGTTAAAACCGACAGCGGCATTAAAGTAGAAACTGTTTCTTCTAGGAACTTGTTGGGGAACGCCAAATTCGGTTGTTTGAGCTTGAGACTGATCGGGATCCCAAACTGATGTCGAAGTATTCGATGTCGTGTTATCGTTAGCGAAATAGTCTTGTGCAAAGGCTGTTGCACAGAAAAAAGCAGTAATTAAAGCGGGAAGAATCCTTTTCATATAGCCCCCTTGAGATGAGTTTAGATAAAGGGTTCACTTCACTTTAAACTTATATTTTTTTATAGCTGACGAAACGAATGTTGTTGCAAAAATCTTTATGAATACCTGTAAATTCAAGCCAAGTGTATCTTGATGCTTCAGCTTTGAGCATTTCGCCTTGTTCCGAGCCAATTTCGAGCAAAATAGATGCGCCCGGCTTGAGGCGATTTTCGGTCTGCTGTAAGAGCTTGCGGACGAGGTCAAGACCGTCTGCACCGCCAAACAGGGCTAGAGCCGGGTCGTACTTTGCGACTTCAGGCTGGAGCTTATCCTTTTCGCTGTCGGGAATGTAGGGAAGGTTTGCTATTAGGCAATCGATTTTGGCAGAGGCGTCGTCGGTGGCTTTTGCGATTGCTTCTGGAGTTACTGCATTGAGCAAGTCGCCCTGTGCGAAAGTCAATGTGCTTGTCGTAGATTCCGCGCTTTGTTCGCTGGATTTGCCCGCGAGCCCGTTTGCTTCTGCGTTTGTATGAGCAAGTGCAAGTGCGTCTTCGGAAACGTCTGTTGCAAGAACGCGTGCGCCCTTGATTTCCTTGGCGCAGGCAATGGAAATTGCGCCCGTGCCCGTCCCGATTTCAACAATGAACGGATTCTCGATGCCTTTCAAGCAGTCTGCCGCCATATCCACAAGCGATTCCGTTTCCGGGCGCGGGATAAGCGCACGGCGGTCGCACTTGATAATGAACCCGCGGAAGCTTGTATCGCCGATGATATGCTGCAGCGGCTCACGCGTTGCCCTGCGGGCAACCATCGTGCGAAGCACGTCCAGCTCCGCTGGCGTGAGCGGCTTTTCGAAGTTCAGGTACAAGTCCATGCGGTTCTTCATCTTGAGACCGTAGCTGATGATGTACTCGGCATCGAGACGTGCATCAGGAATGCCCTTCTTTTCAAAGAAGACCTTGGTGCGGTTCAAAATTTCAAGAACTGTCATCTGCGGCTGTGGCATTGGACTTTCCTCACGACCCCTTATGCGTTGAACTTTCCGAGCTTTTCCTGGGCGTTTGCCATCTGGAGACCGTTGATGATTTCATCAAGTTCGCCAGTGACAACCTTGTCCAGGTTGTAAACGGTGAGACCAATGCGGTGGTCTGTCACGCGGTTCTGCGGATAGTTGTAAGTGCGGATCTTGGCAGAACGGTCGCCGGTGCCCACGAGGGCCTTGCGGTTTGCCGCTTCTTCCTTTTCTTTCTTGGCGATGACTGCGTCAAGAATCTTGGAACGCAACATTTCCATAGCGTGCAAGCGGTTCTGCAACTGGCTACGTTCGGTCTGGCAGCTCACCACCACACCCGTCGGGATATGAGTCAAACGCACTGCGGAGTCCGTTTTGTTGATGTACTGACCGCCAGCACCCGAAGAACGGTAGGTATCCATGTGGATGTCGGCTTCGCGAATTTCCACGTCGACTTCTTCAGCTTCCGGGAGAATGGCGACTGTCGCTGCCGACGTATGCACGCGGCCCTGCGTTTCCGTTTCCGGCACGCGCTGCACGCGGTGAACGCCACTTTCGAACTTGAGCGTTCCATAGACGCTGTCGCCTTCGATGAATACGCGGATTTCCTTGTAGCCACCCACCGTGCCTTCGCTCAAGTCCTGGATGGTCATCTTCCAGCCCATCTTGTCGCAGTAGCCGCG
>CAMJNF010000096.1 GCA_946407235.1 uncultured Fibrobacter sp.
CACGCGAACTCGGCAACAAGATTGACGAACTCGACAAGAAGCTCAAGGAACTCGATTACAAGCAGACCGAAATGCTCATGCACGTTCCGAACATCGCTCCGCGTTCTCCGGAAGGCAAGGACAGTTCGGACAACGTTGTCGAAAAAGACGGTCCGATCCCGTTTGACTACTACACCAAGAACGATGACTTCGCCCGCGTCGACCACAAGACTCTCGGCGAACGCCTTGGCATTTTTGACTTTGAACGTGGCGCCAAGATTTCTGGATCCGGCTTCCCGGTTTACCGCGGTCTCGGCTCTCGCCTCGAACGCGCCCTCATCCAGTTCTTCCTCGACGAACACCAGAAGGCAGGCTTTGAAGAATTCACTCCGCCGTACCTCGTTACCCGCAACACCATGCGCGGCACGGGTCAACTCCCGAAGTTCGAAGAAGACATGTACCGCTGCGACAAGGATGACGACCTGTTCCTCATCCCGACAGCAGAAGTCCCGCTCACGAACCTCTACTCTGGCGAAGTGATTCCGGAATCTGAACTTCCGAAACGCATCTGCGCCTACTCCGCTTGCTTCCGCCGCGAAGCCGGTAGCTACGGCAAGGACACCCGCGGTCTCCTCCGCTTGCACCAGTTCAACAAGGTTGAAATGGTCTACTTCGCTCATCCGGAACACAGCTACGAAGACCACGAAGAACTCACCCGTTTCGGTGAAAAGCTCCTCGAAAAGCTCGGCCTCCCGTACCACCGCCTTGCCCTCTGCAAGGGTGACCTCGGTTTCGGTGCAGCCAAGTGCTACGACCTTGAAGTTTACGCACCGGTCGAAAAGAAGTGGCTCGAAGTCAGCTCCTGCTCGAACTTCGAAGACTACCAGGCACGCCGCGCCAACATCAAGACGAAGGTAGGCGGCAAGAACGTCTACCTCCACACGCTTAACGGCTCTGGCCTCGCCACTCCGCGCGTGATGGTCGGCATCTGCGACAACTACCAGCAGAAAGACGGCTCGCTCAAGATTCCTGAAGTCCTCCGTCCGTACATGGGTGGGCTTGAGTTTATCAAACCGAAAGCCTAACCATGTAGTGAGGATTTTTCGCAAGAAAAATCCGAGTGCGAGGTTTCGCTAGAAACCTTGCCCGCTCATCGGGGTGGGCTTGAGTTTATCACTCCGAAGAAGTAATTCGGCATCGTCATCCTGGCGCTTAGCGACAGGATCCATCAAATTTCAAAAAGCAAGTCCCCACGGACTTGCTTTTTTTCATTGCCTCCGAACTGTCACCCCGCACTCCGTTGCGGGGTCGCCATTTCTACAGTTTTTCCAACCGTTCATAAACGTCGTACAGCCGCTGCACCCCATTCTCAAGCCCGTAGTAATGCTTCACATACGGCACCAAGAGCGCAAAGAACAGTACATCCAGCGCAAGCACCGGGATCTCCGGCACAATCATCAAAAATAAAAATCCGCCCACGGTCAAAAACGCAAACAGAATCATCACAAGCTCATGGACCAAGCGCTCATGCTGGAAAAAGCCGATATGCGTCCGCACCGACAAAAGCTGTTCCGCCGTCAAAGGCGCCCCTGCTTCAACCATTTTCAAAAGTTCATTTTCGTAGTCACTCAACTTTTTCAGCATATCCAAAATATACTGAAAAAAAACAAAAAAAATGAGCTATTGTAAAATAGAATGTTATTTTAATTAACATGGAATCGTTGAATTATTCATCATTGCCGTCAATGTTCTTCGCGAACTGCGAGCGATCCGATTTTAAAGGATGGCATCACCGTAAAAACGGCGAGTGGATTCATTATTCCAAAGAATTATTGAAGAACAACACTAAGGCCCTAGCCCTAGCCCTAAACTCGCTCGGGTTGAAAGAAAAAGAAAGCGTAGGGATAATCGCCCCAAGTTCCCCAAACTGGCTTATTGCCGACATAGCCATTCAATTGAACCAAGCACAAGTTGTTCCTCTATTCCCAAATATTTCCTCCGAGAATTTTTTGTACCAGAGCAAAGATGCCAACATCAAAATTCTCATCATCAATTCCATCGAAGAACTTGACGCCCCGCTCCTCGAAACATTATCCTTATTTTCAACAATTATTTGCATTGAGAAAAATTCACCAATCCCGGCAAACGGAATTTATTGGGACGAACTGATTAAAAGAGGGAGCGATGCGCTCAATGACCAAGTACGAGCCCAATGGATAGAGCACCAGCTAAAAGCAATTAAACCTGACGACATTTTCAGCATCATCTACACAAGTGGTTCTACAGGATGTCCCAAAGGGGTTGAACTTACTCACAGGAACATGTTGGTACAAATACAAAATATACTTCCAATGTTCCAGTTCAACGCCCGCAAAGACACCTGCCTAACGATCCTCCCTGTTGCGCACGTTCTCGAACGCATGGCGGTTTATTTTTACACGTTAAGCGGCGTCCCGATTTACTTTGGAGACAATCCAAATAACCTTTCGCATATACTGCGCGAAGTTCGCCCGACCATCATGATTGTGGTCCCGCGAATTCTCGAGCGCCTCTACGAAAGCATGACAACGGCAGCTGACCGAGCAAAGGGCTTAAAGCATTTCATTATCAAGCAAGCCATCAAAATTGCAAAAATAAAAGACCCCAATAAGCACTTTGAGCCGCTCCACTGGATTTTCAATCGACTTGTTTACAAACAAATGCGTGATGCCGTTGGCGGGAACTTTCGCATGATCATTTCGGGCAGCAGCGCCTTGAACAAATCCATCTTGCGTTTTCTCTTGAATATTGGCCTCCCCGTTTTTGAAGGCTACGGCATGACTGAATGTTCGCCCGTCGTTTCTGCAAATTGCAAACAAGCTATCAAGCCAAGTTCCATAGGAAAACCCTTGGCTCATTTGGACGTAAGAATCGGAGAATGCAATGAAATCCAAATTCGTGGAGAAAGCGTCTTTAAAGGCTACCACAACCGCCCAGACTTAAACGAAAAAGCATTTACCGAAGACGGCTTTTATCATTCCGGCGACCAAGGCTATTTTGACGATGATGGGTATCTTTACTTTACCGGACGCATCAAAGAGCTCCTCAAAACAAGCACCGGGAAATACGTGAGCCCCAACCCCATCGAGCTCGAAATCATCCGCCACCCGCTTGTAGAGCAAGCGCTTGTCATAGCAAATGATCGCAAATTTGTGTCAGCAATTATTTGGCTGAACCCTGTAGGCGCCCGCCGCATGCTCAAGCCGCAAAACGAAGACTACGATGTTGAAAACGCGCTAAAGTCACCGCTTGTCCGCGATGCTATCAATCGCCACATCGAACATGTCAACGAAAAATTGAATCATTGGGAACAAATTCGCAAATGGACTTTAATCGGTGACGAACTCACCATCGAATCAGGGCTTTTGACGCCCACATTAAAAATTCGGCGCACCGCTGCAGAAAAACGATACGCCGAAGAAATTGAGAAGATGTATCAACAGTAGGACGTTAGAAGTAGGAAGTCGGAAGTTGAATAATCGCAGCGAAGCTGCCGAACTTAATAACTTCCTACCGTCTACTGTCTACTGCCTACTAGAAGTGGATCACGCGGACCTTGATGACTTTATCAAGCTTGCCGAGTTTTTCAATGATAGAATCATCGACCTTGCTTTCAACGTCAACGAGGTTGTAACCGATCTTGCCATTGCTCTTGTTGCTGAAAGAAGCAATGTTCACGCCTTCGGCACCGAAGACCTTCGTGATTTCAGAAATCATGTTCGGAACGTCCTGGTTGATCACGACTACGCGGCTCTTGATGCCAGCATGCGGATGATCGACGAGAGCCGGGAAGTTCACGGAATTGCGGACGCAACCGTATTCGATGTAGTCCTTCAATTCTTCGACGGCCATCACGGCGCAGTTTTCTTCGGCTTCTTCGGTAGAAGCGCCGAGGTGCGGGAAGCAGGTCACCTTGTCGTTCTTGATGAGGTCTGCATCCGGGAAGTCGCAGAGGTAGCCCTGGAGAGAGCCAGAAGCGAGCATTTCGTTGACCGGAGCCATTTCCACGATACCGCCGCGGGCGAAGTTCATGATGTAGCTGCCCTTGAAGCCGGCGAGGTTCTTGCGGTTGAGCAAGTTTTCGGTCACGCCCTTGATGAACGGAACGTGCACGGTGAGGAAGTCAGACTTCGCAATCACGGTGTCGAGGTCGGCAATTTCGACCTTGTTGGAAAGTTCGTGCATGTTGGCGGCGTTCGGATACGGTTCGTAAGCGATGACGCGCATGTTCTTCCAACGGGCATAGTTGGCGACGAGCACGCCGATCTTGCCGAGGCCAATCACGCCGAGAGTCTTACCGGCGAGTTCCATACCGGCGAACTTCTTCTTGCCGCTTTCGACGGTCTTTGCGAGGTCCGGATCGTTCACGTCGAGGCTCTTGACCCAAGCAGCGGCCTTGTCCACGTTACGGACGGCCATGCCGAGCACGGTCATCACGAGTTCGGCAACGGCGTTGGCGTTTGCACCCGGAGTGTTGAACACGCAGATGCCCTTCGCGGAAGCCTTGTCGATGGTGATGTTGTTCACGCCAGCGCCGGCGCGGGCGACAGCCAGCAGGCCGTCAAAGTTGTCGGTATCAACCTGGGCGGAACGCACCAAGATGGCATCCGGATTTTCGATAGAATCGGAAACCTGGTAGAACGAGCCAAACAGGCTCAAGCCTTTCTTGGAAATGTTGTTCATCGTCTTAATAGTTGCCATTTTTCATTCCTTTGTTTAAGTTAAAAATCTTAGACGAGAGACCGCTTCACTGATAGACGAGAGACGAAAGATTGTTCAAAAGAAATTCTCTCGCCTTTCGTCTGTAGCCGCATAGCGGCGTTCTTTCGTCTTATCAAGGTTCCTGCCAGCGGCCTCGTTCTTTGATGAGGTTCACCAATTCTTCAATGGCGTCCTCTTCGGGGATGTTCTTCTTCACTGCGGTTTTGCCTTCAAAAAGCGTAATACGGCCCGGGCCACCGCCCACATAACCGAAGTCGGCATCAGCCATTTCGCCAGGACCATTCACGATGCAACCCATAATGCCAATGGAAATGTCCTGCAAATGTCCAAAGCGGGCCTTGATCTTGCCCATTACTTGCTGGATGTCGTAAAGCGTACGACCGCAGCTCGGGCAGCTGATAAAGTTCGTCTTACTGCGGCGGCAATAAGCGGCCTGCAAAATATCGAATGCGAGAATCACAGAATCCTTCGGGCTCTTGTAACCATCAATCACGACGGCATCGCCAAGGCCGTCCGTCACAAGGCTTCCGATGTCGGCAGATACACGGAGGGTATCCTTTTCGCTATCTGTAATCTTTGCATAAAGGAGAATCGGGTCCTTGCGGTTTGCTGCATACAAAGCCGAAGCGAGAGCGCGCACACCCATCACCATTTCAGGGCCCGTATAGCAGAAGAGCGAACCTTCAGGAACGGCGTTCGGATTTGCGGCAAAGCCTGCGATATCCATCGCATCCTTGAATTCCACAACCGGCTTAGCATCCAAGCCAGCCAAAGCAAATTCTGCGTTGCGGCGTTCGCCCGTGAGGCTCACCGCATCGGCCTTCATGCCGACGCGCACCGGTTCAGAACCGCCAATCTTCACGCCAGCAAGCGTGACCGGGACCGTTTCCCTGCGTTCGTAATGGTACGGATCCTTTTCCAGAACCGGCACCGCAAACTTCGGCGCATCCGCCTTGAGTTCGCAAGCCTTGATGAGTTCCTGCGCCACCGGGACTTCCGCCACCGGATCTTCAGTCAGCGACACGCGAATCGTATCGGCAAGGCCATCGAGCAAAAGCGCACCAATGCCCGCCGCAGACTTCAAACGTCCGTCCGCGCCTGCACCAGCTTCCGTCACGCCCACATGGAACGGATACGGCTTAAAGTGTTCCTGCTTCAAGCGGGCAGCAAGCATGCGATAAGCGGCAATTGCCACACGCGGATTGCTCGACTTGAGGCTCAAAACAACTTGGTCAAAATGTTCGGCTTCGCAAACCGCCAAATATTCAATAGCGCTTTCCACCATGCCTTCCACGGTGTCGCCATAACGATAAATCATGCGGGCGCTCAAGGAACCGTGGTTCACGCCAATGCGGATGGCGCGGCCAAGGCGCTTCGCTTCTTGCACAAACGGAGTGAATGCTTCGGCCACTTTTTCCTTGCCTTCTTCAAAAGACTTGTCCGTCTGCTGGTCAAGCGTCAAAATTCCAGTATCTACAAAGTTACCCGGGTTGATGCGGACCTTTTCCACCCATTTGAGCGCTTCGAAAGCAGCCTTCGGCTGGAAGTGAATATCGGCAGAAACAGGAACCGTGCAACCAGCGGCACGCACGCGCTTCATTACTTCCTCAAGTCCAGCAGCATCGGCAAACGTCGGAGCCGTAATACGCACCAGACCGCAACCGACCTTAGCGAGGGCAAGCGTTTCCGCCACCGTCTTTTCGACGTCCTTCGGCTTGGTCGTCGTCATGGATTGAACTAAAATGGGGGCATTGCCCCCTATCAAAGCGTCGCCTACGCGAACTTGAACAGTTTCCCTGCGAACCGCCTTAAAACGGTCATCAACATACGGAAGTGTAGTAAAATCTAGCATGCCTAAAATGTAGAAACTTTTACGTCAAAACATTGTGTTTTCCACAAACAAACATGTGTATTGAGTTACTAGAACGGCTTTGCCGCAGTTGTCAGAAGTTAGTTGGTAGAACTTAGCCCGCTCCGCTCTTAGAACTTAGTTTTTTCTTTTAGTGAGAAAAAAAAGTTCTAAGCTCTAAATGCTAAACTCTTTCAGTCGAGGATTCTGCCGCGCATTCCTTCTTGTAGTAAGCCTCTAGTTCTTCACGGCTTTGGTCAAAATACTTTTTGAGACTCGGATCAAAATGCTTGCCAAACGATTGGTCAATGATATCATAAGCGTCGCTAAAGGAGAATGCTTCCTTATAGCATCTCTTACTCACCAACGCATCGTAAACGTCAGCAACAGCCATCACGCGAGCTTCCAACGGAATGCTCTCGCCTTTGAGCCCATACGGATAACCACTGCCATCCCAGCGTTCATGGTGGCCGCCCGCCATGTTCTTTGCAATTTCGACAAACAGCTCGCTCTGGAAATTCGAAAGCAGGTTCTTGATAATGATAGCACCCTTTTCGGCATGCGTTTTCATTTCGGTAAATTCCTCTTCCGTAAACTTTCCCGGCTTACAAAGGACATTGTCATCAATGGCAATCTTTCCAATATCGTGCATGGGAGCAGCAGCAATCATATCATCATAAAACTCTTTCGAGTAATTGAGATTTGGGTCTTTCTGCATTTTTTCAACAAGAATGCGCACCACTTCTTTTGTACGTTTCAGGTGAGCGCCCGTAACACCATCCTTGTTGTTGACCATTTCGGCCATGCCCACAAGCATCTGGTTTTGGAACAAGCGAATTTGATCCTTGTTGTTTTTGATAAGGGCTGCAAGTTCAGTGTTATTCGCATCCAGACGTTCAATGTAGCGTTGAATATTCGTTTCGTCTTCTATGCGGAACAAAGTAATTTGCAATTTTTTCTTCTGGCGCACATTTCTCATCACCGCCTTGAAATAGCGCTCTTTATAACTGAATCGATAAACCTTATCTCCACTTGTACCATTCAGCTGAGTCATGCCGTCTTTAAAGATTTCGGCAATTTCGGTATCGTGAGGCAAATCGTGGTCTACACGGCAATCGAGCAATTCCGGGAAATAACGGATTGCGATATCATTGCATCCCAAATAAAGTCCTTTCGGAGAAAACGCCACATACGCCGCAGTATTTTCGGCTTCAAGCGATTCAAGCACACTGTTCATCACATCGTGCATTTTCACCAAAGCGCAAACATAGAGCAAGACCAGTTCATCAATCAAATACACGAGCGGCATGATCAACGTATCGTTTTCCAGGTTGCGGGCCAAAATAAACGCACCAATGGAAACAAATGCCAACGCCGCAATCGCAATCAAAGTCTTATAACTGACATTACGTTTTTTCTTTGCCGCAATAATTATAACAGCGACATTCGCCAACATGTAGAAATACAGCAACACGTTCCACAAAATATGCCCAGGGCCGTATGTCGGCATATAACTGCCAAAGCCATTCAAGACTACATACCGAACAGATTCGTAGAACACATCGCTAAAGCCCACCGTACACGCCAATCCAAAGACAAGCGTGCTATAAGAGAACAGCCCAAGTATAATCCATCTCGGCAAATCAAACGAACACAAACGGCAAATCAATAAGAACAAGAAGAGAGGCAAGAAGCACGCGCCCAAATAGCACACCTTATTGGCTACAATAGCTCCTTCAATTGTCGTAGAAAGCGCAAGGAACAAGTAACCAAAATCAGCAAGGACAATCGAAAAGAAAAACGCCGTAAAATAGGTATTCAAGGGCCTGCGATAAAAATACGAAAGCAGGCAGGCGTTTACCGCCGAAAAGACGCACATTGCAATCAGGTAATAGATAACAAACATACCATTCTCTTCAAAACAAGTTCCATCAATGATCCACAGAACAATAATAATCCATCAACTGGTCCTGACAATCCAAGAAACAATCTTTCAATTGCGGGTCAAACTGTTTGCCCATCGAGGCAATAATCACATCGCGAGCTTCCCTGAACGACATGCGTTCCTTGTAACAGCGCTTGCTCACCAGAGCATCGTACACGTCTGCAAGAGCCATGATTCGCGCTTCCATCGGGATACTTTCTCCGGAGCGATGTTCCGGATACCCGGTACCGTCCCAGCGTTCGTGATGGTAAAGCGCCATATTCTTTGCGACATTGACAAAGTAATTGTCCTTAACTTCGGAAAGCAACTTTTCAATAATGTTGGCGCCTTTTTCCGCATGCGTTTTCATGATTTCGTAGTCATCAATATTAAAGCGTCCCGGTTTGCGCAGCACAGCATCATCAATAGCCACCTTGCCCAAATCATACATTGGAGCAGCAGCAATCAAAACATCTAGGAACTTGTCGGACAAATTATCAAAACCTTTCTTGCGCATCATCGAGACAAGGATTTTCACGACTTCACTGGTACGCTTGATGTGCCCATCCATATTCCCCGCACGGCTTTCTGCCATCTGGGCCATACCGACAATCCACTTTTCTTGCACGGAAAGTTTTTCATTTTCCGTTTGCACCATGTTCTTTTGCAGCATGGAATTGCTACGGCCAAGAGCATCGATATACTGCTGTTCTTGCGTATTGTCTTCCACTCGGAACAAAAACACGTTTTTCCCATGAACTTGTCTCAAGACTTTCACTTCGCACTTGTAGTGGCGCCCCGAATAATTAAATTCGGTCATTTGGCTATAATCCGTCAAAATCTTGGTTTTTCTGAATTTTTCAATCCAAGACATGATTTGCTGTTGCAATTCCGTTTCGCCCTTCAAGTGGCCATCCACTCTCATCTTCTCCAATTCCGGGAAGAAATTCAGGGCTATTCGGTTTGCTCCTAAGTAAGCGCCATCAACCGAAAATGACAAATATGCACACGAGCTTTCTGTTTCAATCGACTCGATAACACATTCCGTAATATCGTACCACTTGACGTTGTTGCAAATATAAAGTAAGAGAATCTGGTCCAAGACATAGATAAGCGGCATAATGAGCATGTCGCTTCCCAAAAAGCGGGCCAAGAAAAACGAAAAGATTGTTGCAATTTCGCCGATAATCATCGCCACAATGTTCTTGAGCGAGACCATCTTTTGGTGCAAAATAGCGCGAATAATAATCCAGACATCCAGAACAACATAGCTGACCAAGAATGCATTAAAAATGCCATGAGCCCAGCCGTACGTTGCCACGTAATTACCTACACCAGCCTGGACCACGTATTCAACTGTCTTGTAATATGCCGGGAAATACCCAACCGTCATCGCCAGTGCGCAAATGGTAAAGCTCATGAGAATAAGCATCAGGTGCAGCCACTTCGGGATGCTCATCTTGCAAACCTGCAAAAGTGCAAAGAACATGAACATCGGAAGGAAGGACCCGCCAAGGTAGTTCACCTTGTTAGCGATAATTGCCCCCTCAACAGACTCCGAAAAACCAAGGAGCCAATGGCCAAAATTCGCAACGAGAATCGCGTAAAAAGAGTAATATACGTAACTATTTCGCTGGTTTTGAAAACGCAACGAAAGGACGGCCAAATTGATAGCCGACAAAACAAACATCAATGTTAAATAGATGTAACCCATATCCGTAAATGGAATATAACAATTATAAAGTTAATCTTTTTTTTCCAAAAAGAACATTTCCCTCCTACAAGAGCTCCATTTAACACAAAAAACATTAGAAAAGATAAAAAAAAGAGAACACACAGCAGAGCCATGCGTTCTCTTTGAATGTCTAATCGAATAGTCCAGACTTATGCTTCAGTCGGAGCTTCCGGTGCCGGAGCGGCATCAGCAGCAGGTGCTTCTGGAGCAGCAGCCGGTTTCGGAGGGAGCAAAGCCTTGATAGAAAGCTTCACCTTGCCCTTCGGATCGACACCGAGGCAGAGCACTTCGACTTCGT
>CAMJNF010000097.1 GCA_946407235.1 uncultured Fibrobacter sp.
ACGCCTACATCTGCAGCTTCTACATGTTCAAGGACAAGGACAGCAAGGGAGGCAAGCTCCAGCTCGGTGCACCGTGGGACTTCAACCTGGCATTCGGCGCCTACCAACGAGTCGGCGGCGAAAAGGCAGACGGCTGGCGTGTACCGCAAAGCGCAAAGAGCGGTGCCGGAGAATGGTTCGTGGCAAAGTGGATACAGAACTTGTGGAGCAACAACACATTCCAGCAAAAGTACAAGGAACGCTGGGCACAGCTCCGCAGCGGTGTATGGCACACCAAGAATATCGACAAATTCATCGACTCGCTCAAGACCGTACTCAAGAACGCTGCCAATCGCAATTTCGAACGCTGGCCGAACCTGGGCCAGTCTAGTGGCACCTGCGATGCCGACCCCATGGAATCCGGCAATAATGGCGGAAATAACGGTGGCAACAACGGTGGCATGTGGGGCGGCTGGGGTGGCGGCGGCATGGGCGGCTTCTGCATGGGCATGAAAATGAACTACTACAACGAGCCCACATGGGATGCCGAAATCGAGCACCTGCGCAAGTATGTCAAGCAAAGGTTCGCATGGATAGACCAGCAAATGAGTTTCAAAGAGCCCGCCTCCCCCGTAGTCACTGAAGCCCTCATCATTGACGACTGGGGTTACTACGACGAGGATAACGATGATAACCCGACTACTCCGACAAATCCGAGTTCATCCAGCAGCAATACGAGTTCGTCAAGCCGTTCAACGTTTTCAACATCTTCAAGCAGTTCAAATCCTGGGATAGCCGCCATCAGAGACCATCTGGAAATAACAAGACTGAACTTCTACACTCTCAACGAAAACAGGATTACCGTCCAGAGCGAGAGAGGCGGCATGTTCAGGCTCATGGACTTCAACGGCAACGTTCTCTTCGAAAAGCAAATCGACGCAGGCATGCAGTCGTTCCATATTCCGCGAGCAACCCGCAACAAGCATTGGATTGCCACGTTGAACGGCAAGATGATAAGCCGGTAAACGAAATTCCTTACCAAACCAAAAGGGGCGTCCGTTAGGACGTCCCTAATTTCTTTTTTAGTTGTTGGTCGTTAGTTGTTCATTGGTCATTAGTGGTTAGTAAACCGTAAACGAAAAGATGGCGGATCAAGTCCGCCATGACGAAGTTATATCCCTACTACCCATTGCTTAATCCAAATTCGGATTAGAACCGTGTAAGGCAACCCCGGCATCCCGGAATAAATCCGGGACAGGCTCCAGCCGGGGTGACATACCAATGAATTACTTTGTAGGATTAAAGCTATCCTTCAATCCCACCGTGCGGTTGAACACGAGGTGACCCGGCTTACTGTCTTCGCTATCGAGGCAGAAATAGCCCTGACGCATGAACTGGAAGCGGTCTTCGAGCTTCGCGTCAGCGAGAGCGGGTTCCACCTTGGCCTGCTTAATGACCATGGAGTTCGGGTTCAGGTAATCGTGCCAGTCTTCGCCTTCCGGGACCTGAGCAGGATCTTCGAGCGTGAACAAGTTATCAATGAGGCGCACTTCGGCATCCACAGCGTGTGCTGCAGAAACCCAGTGGATCGTGCCCTTGACCTTGCGGCCATCTGGAGATTCGCCACCCTTGCTCAGCGGGTCATAAACGCAGTGGATGACCTTGACCTTGCCGTCTGCATCCTTTTCGACGCTCTTGCAAGTGACAAAGTAAGCGCCCTTGAGGCGGACTTCGCCTTCCGGCTTCAGGCGGAAGTACTTCTTCGGCGGTTCTTCCATGAAGTCGTCGGCTTCGATGTAGAGTTCACCGCTGAACGGCACCATGCGCTTGCCGGCGCTTTGGTCATTCGGGTTGTTCTCGACTTCAATCATCTCGACCTTGCCTTCTTCCCAGTTGTCAATCACGAGTTTGACCGGGTCGATGACAGCCATCACGCGGTTAGCGGTCTGGTTCAATTCTTCGCGAATGCAGAAGTAAAGGAGGTTCACATCAACCATGGAGTCGGCCTTGGAGACACCGATACGGCTGCAGAACTCGCGGATGGAGCTCGGCGTAAAGCCACGGCGGCGGAAACCGCAAACGGTCGGCATACGCGGGTCGTTCCAGCCAAGCACAGCCTTCGTCTGCACAAGTTCGAGAAGCTTGCGCTTGCTCATCATCGTGTAAGTGAGGTTCAAGCGGGCAAATTCAATCTGCTGCGGGCGGTTCTGCAAACCAAGTTCAATGAGGAACCAGTCGTAAAGCGGACGGTGGGCTTCGAACTCGAGCGTGCAGATGGAGTGCGTAATACCTTCGATCCAGTCGCTGATCGGGTGAGCAAAGTCGTACATCGGGTAGATGCACCACTTGTCGCCAGTGCGATGGTGCGTGCAATGCTTGATGCGGTAGATGACCGGATCGCGCATGTTCATGTTCGGGCTTGCGAGGTCGACCTTGGCACGGAGGCACTTTTCACCGTCAGCATACTTGCCGTCGCGCATTTCGTGGAAGAGCTTCATGTTCTCTTCGACGCTGCGGTCGCGGTAAGGGCTCGGGCGGGAAGGCTTGCCGGCATCGTTGCCACGGTATTCCTGCATTTCGTCGCGAGTCAAATCTTCGACGTAAGCCTTGCCCATTTCAATCATCTTTTCGGCAAAGGCGTAAATCTGATCGTAGTAGTCGCTTGCGAAAAATTCTTCTTTCCATTCAAAGCCGAGCCACTTCACGTCTTCGCGGATGGAATCGACGTATTCCACATCTTCCTTGGTCGGGTTCGTGTCGTCGAAGCGGAGGTTCGTAAAGCCGCCGAACTTCTTAGCGGTGCCGAAGTTCAAGCAGATGGACTTGGCGTGGCCAATGTGAATATAGCCGTTCGGTTCGGGCGGGAAACGCGTCAGCACGTGATTGCG
The DNA here is from genome assembly GCA_946407235.1 of uncultured Fibrobacter sp. Lineage (GTDB taxonomy): Bacteria > Fibrobacterota > Fibrobacteria > Fibrobacterales > Fibrobacteraceae > Fibrobacter. Next base: position 2,868 of record CAMJNF010000097.1, read on the forward strand.
CTTGCCGGTCTGGAGGTCGTTAACGATAATGTCCTGAATAAAATTCGAAGATTCGGGGATTTCCATAACTGGGTCCTTTTAAAATTTTACGAGGGAAATTTAGAAAATAGACGAGAGACGAGAGACGAGAGACGAGAGGAAATAGTGGCTAATGTTTGCTAGTCCATCACACAGCGGACGGAATTCCCATTAACTTTAAGGTCCTCGCCCATACTGATATCGCCATAAAAGTAACCCATTCCTACAATTAAAGCGTTGTCATCATCTAATTCCTTTGACGTCCAAAAATCCGTGCTAAAACCATTGATGCTGAAACTTCCTTTAGGGAACATTTCATCTGGAGGATTCCAACAGCCAACAGGCTGCACCGAGAAGCCATACTCATCGGGACCACCGCCATTTATATCTTTATAACCAACCCAGCCTTCCGATGATTTAAGAGCGTTTGCGGCCGTAGTAGAATCCCCTACTGCATTAATTAGGGTTTTCCAATCCTTTTCCGTCGGCAAATGCCAACCCGCAGGGCACGCTTTCATAGCATCCGCCCAAGTATAGATACTTCCGAACTCAGCGCAATTTGTAGAATCAAAATCTAAGCACAAACTCTTTTCCGTTTTGAAGTTTAAGTTTTGAGCCAGCCAAGTCTGCGAACCGATTTTCACGGTCTTGTAAGTTTGTCCGTCACGGGAATCGACAAGTGAACCTTTTACGACACTCGATGGGGGTATTATAGAAGATGATTTCTTCTCTATTTTTTTGCCATCGTCTTTTTGCGGATAATCCTTGATGCAACGGACATTAAGCGCATAGTACGTATAGCTATCCGTGCGTACAACACTATCTTTGCAATAGTCGAAACACATTTCAACTTCCATGGATTTATCATCTTTTTCAGTCGTATGGAAACACGTTTTATACCCCTCTTTTTCGGTTACAGATCCAAATCCACGGAATACACCTACAGGACGCACAGTGAAACCAAATTCATCTGAGCCATTGCCATCTTTATCCAAACCAATTTTGGATTCGCAATCAAGCCAATCTTTTTTTGATTTCAATTTTTTCCCAGCAACTGATGCTCCGCCCACAGCCAAGAACAAAGTATCCCATTCGGCTTCTGTAGGTAAATGCCAACCCGTAGGGCAAACTGTCTTCAACGCTTGCCATTCATAAAGGCGACCATTATGCGCACAGTTGGCGGGATCGTCATCATAACAGTTACTGTGTTCTGTTTCGTACTTTATATTTTCGGCCATCCATGTGTACTTGCCAAAAGTAACGGTCTTGTAAGTTTGTCCGTCACGAGGGTCTTTCATAACACCCCATGCAGACGATTTTCCCGAAAGGGAATCCGATGTTTCCGTCGGTGCTTGCGGCGGATCATTCTTTACGCAACGGATGCTAAGCGATGAATTCTTAGTGATTTCTTCAATAGGTTTATCTTTCTGTCTATCATGCAAAACAAAAGCAAGCGCTTCATCCGCATCATATTTTGAGGAACTCCAGAAAAATGCGGCATTGTCCTTTCTATCATAACTATACTTATAAGGTTCATGCCTTAGACTCGTTGGAAGTGCCGAAAAACCAAATTTATCCATACCATTACTGCCGTTTTTCCATCCCGTAACAGTCTTGAGTGCCACATGGGCAAAAGATGGACCACCAATGGTTTCTAAAAGGGTCCCCCATTCCTTGCTTGTCGGCAAATGCCAACCATCAGGGCAAATTCCCCGTACAGGTTCTGTTGGGAAACATGCTTTTCCAGAACCGCATCCCTTGCCATTTTCGGAATACACTGCAGCGCTGTCCATCGCAACAGACCAAGGATAAAGGCGGCCAAATTTAGAGCACATAATTACGTTATCATCACTACATTCGCTATATTCAGTTTCATAATTCAAGTTCTCTGCCATCCAAGTTTGCTTGCCGATGGTGACGGTCTTGTAAATTTGTCCATCACGGGAATCTACGAGAAGGCTAGAATCAAGCTTTGAGTCAGAAGCGGCGACATTCGCTTGTTTTAAATGGTTATCATCTAAATTTTCGTTTTTCACACAGCGAACCCTATTTCTTTCACCCTGTTTTTCGCTTGAGCTCCGATATGCCTTATCCGAATCACCATATACCCCTACGGAATACGCTAAACGATATCCATCTTCCGTAGAACTCCAATAACCACCGCCAGGGATTGCCGAAAAGCCGTAATCATCCGTACCAATAGCGGTGCCATTCCACCCTGTTACAGTTTTAAGAGCCTTTCCTGCCGAGTCCATCCCGCCGACAGATGCAAACAGGACATTCCATTCGATTTGCGAGGGTAAATGCCAACCTGTCGGACAAACACCATGCACCGGATAAGTCGGAATGCAATTCTTTTCGGCACCGCAGCCCTTAGCATCCTGGGAATACACTCCAGCACTATCCATGGCATCGCTCCATTTGTAATAACGCCCGTATTTATCGCAATAACTTGCACTATCCTTCTTTGTGCTGTCATTGCTGCAGTAGCTATTCGGAGTTGCAAAGTTTAAGTTTTCTGCCATCCAAACCTGCTTGCCAATTTTTACTGTCTTATAGGTTCGACCATCACGGGCATCGGTAAGCGGAGAACCTTCTATCATCTTTTTCTTGCTGCCATCCGGCAAATCACCTTTGATGCAGCGAACTGAAAAAGCATTATCCTTAGGAAAGCTATAAAAAAATGCTTTATCGCTATAGTAAAGCAAATACACAGCATCCGCCCCAGAACCATTATCAAAGCTCCAGAAAAATGCACTTCGGCCCATTTTGCTATTCCAACCACTGCCACCGGAAAAAAAGCCGTAGTCCTTATGACTAAAAACATTGACCGGAAGAGCCGAAAAACCATATGCATCCAAACCATTTCCATGGCCAAACCATTCCGTTGACGATTTAAGAGATTTACCTGCAACCGATGATCCGCCTACGGCAGCAAAAAGAGTATCCCAGTCCACGCGCATTGGCAAACGCCACCCCGTAGGGCAAGCTTCTTTCGCCAAGTTCCATGAGTACAGACGACCGTATTTAGCGCAGACACCTGTAGAATCATCTTTGCAAATGCTTTTTTCCACGTTGTAACTAAGGTTTTGCGCCATCCAAGTCTGCGTACCTATAGTAACGGTCTTGTAAACATGGCCATCGCGAGAATCAGTAAATTGACCTTCGACAATACCTTCAACACGGTCCGGCGAAACCGCTGACATAGCAACAACACGCTCATCACTAACATTGTGCTGTTGCACACTCTCATCTTTAGTTTCTCGTCTTTGATCCTTAGCATTACTCAAGTCCAAGCCATCCTTCACACAGCGAACAGACTTTTTATATTGTTTATTACTTTCCAACAGATTTGCATATTCACCGCGCATAGCAAGGTGAGAACCATGCCCAACACGATCAAAATGATAAACATCCTCGTTTGTCAAGCCCATGTAATAAGCTTCATTCTCTCCTTCAAATTTCGTAGAACTCCAAAATCCTGCCTTATCATTATTTTCGGTAAACGAGCCCTCATAACTTTTATTATAAACTACAGGAAGTGCAGCAAATCCATAACCATCAGAGCCATTCTTTTCACCAGCCCAGCCTTTTTTCGACTTAAGCACTGTTCCCGCTATTTTTTCGCCCCCCACTTCAGAAATTAAAGTCGTCCATTCTCTTAACGATGGCAAATGCCAACCATCAGGGCATACGCCTTGAACAGGAGGCTTCGGGTTACACCGTTGCGTATAACCCCAACCATCACCATCCTCATCAATCCACTTATCTTCACATTGAATGGATTCATACCACGTATAGAAACGCCCATATTTTTTGCAATTTGCAACGCTATCGCCATGGCAGGAACTATTCTTTGTTTCATAGTTCAAGTTTTCGGCCATCCAGGTCTGCGAACCGATCTTTACCGTCTTATAAGTATGACCATCGCGTGCATCTTTGAGAGGATCGGCCTTAACCACCCCAACTTTGCTAAGAACTTTAGAAGCATCATTTTTAAGGCAACGGACAGAAATAGCCGTTTTTTCGATACTGGAACGATGCAGCTTGTAGCCCTGGTTCCAAGGGGTCGGGGTGTTCCTAGCAGTATTATCGATACGGGAACGAGTCCATTCTATCTTATCATTATCCAAAGTGACCGTTTGTTTAAAGCCTTTATTATTTTCGCTGTTTGTAGTACTCCACCATTCTGTGTTAAGGCCTCCTTTTCCAAAATTTTCCCCATATTTGTAACCGGCAGGGAGTGCCGAAAATCCATACTTATCCAAACCTGCTATACTGTCATTCCAGCCAAATTTGGACTTGAGTTCCAAAGCAGCAATATCTCGATTGCCCACAGTAATGATTAAATCTTCCCAATCGTCTTGCGAAGGCAAGTGCCAACCGTCAGGACATGCAACATTTGCAACCTCCCATTCATAAAGACGACCGTATTGAGTACAGTTATTTACGTTATTATCATAGCAATAGCTGTTTTCGGTTTCATAATTCAAATTTTCAGCCATCCAAGTCTGTTCACCTATAGCAACCGTCCTGTAAGTTTTTCCATCACGTTTATCCGTAAAATCAGCTACGATTTTATCTTGCTTTTTTTGTTCCGCACGTTCAGCCTCTCCCAAAAGACAACGAACATGCAAGCCCTTTGATTTTGCTTCTCGTGCGACACCTGCAGAACCATCCTTAGAGGGCATATCGATGTGATAAGCGTTATATTTATCGTCCTCCGTCGAGCTCCAATAATCTGGCTCCAACGCCAAGAAACCCAATTCATCCGTGCCATCGACTCGGTAAAATTCAATACCCGGGCCACGCATTCTTTCTCCGCCAAAACCACTTGCTTTTCCCCTGAGCATCTTACCAGCAACAGAATTTCCTCCAGCAAAAGAAATCAGCGTTTTCCATTCGGCTCGTGTCGGCAAATGCCAACCATCCGGGCAAGCATTTACAGCGGCATCCCATGTGTAATAACGTCCTGATTCAGTACATATCACTAAATTACAGGAACTTTTTTCAACGCTATAGTTTAAATTTTCCGCCATCCAGGTCTGCGTACCGATTTTTACCGTCTTGTACACTTGATTGTCGCGCAAATCGACAAGAAAATCCCCTTCCATTCGAAAACCCCGAGCAGCAGGAATTGTCGCATTCGAAGACGAACTCACAGACTCTGCGGAACTGTTTAACTCTGCAGAACTGCTGGAATTTGGAGTTTCAGCCTTGACGCAACGAACAGAAAGCCAACGATCATCGCCCACACTTTCAATATTGGCCTTGCCACTATAATATTGAAGGTACATAGTACCCCCATCATTCCAAAAGAACGCAGACTTACCCTCAGCACCGTAATTTGATTCTCCATACTTAGCCCCTGCAGGGAGTGCCGAGAACCCATAATCGTCCGTACCATTTCCGCCGCCAACCCAGCCTTCCGCAGATTTAAGATATTTACCGGCAACAGATTCCCCACCTATCGAAAAAATCAGGACGCTCCAATCAAGTGTAGTCGGCAAACGCCAATCAGCCGGACAAGCCTCTTTTGCCGATTTCAATGAGTAAAGGCGACCATATTTAACACAGTTAAGAGCCTTATCGCCATAGCAGTAACTACCAGGCATTTCATAGTTCATATTTTCGGCCATCCAGGTCTGTTCGCCGATAGTCACCGTTTTATAAATCTGTCCGTCACGGGAATCGGTAAAAGTTCCTTTGGCAACAGCAACGACCTTACTTTTTTTTAGCGATTCATTCATCGAATCGCCACATGCCATAAGCATTGCAAAAATTACCGCGCAAGACAAAGAAGATAATACAATACGCTTAATCATCATTCAAACCTCCACAAAATTAATCCTTAACACAACGGACTGAGCGACTATACTCAATTCTCGAAACATTCCAATACGCAATAAAACTATCATACAAGAAATCCACATCATTCACAAACGAAGAGTTCGATTGATCCGTAGTCCAAAAACCGCCATAACGACCTTTCACTTTATATCCCCACGGACCTTCCTTATACCCACCCGGAAGAACGGAAAAACCGTAATCATCGGAACCTACGACACTTATCGGTTTATCTAATTTATCTCTATGAACATAATCACCCTTTTTCACTTCTTCGACATCAACAACTTTATTCGAAGGAGCCCATTCTTCCTTGGCTTTCAGAAATTTTCCGGCCCTCAAGAATCCATCGCGATACCACTTTTTCCCTCCCACCGCAACAAATAAAGTTTTCCATTCCTCAAGCGAAGGAATGTGCCAACCAAGAGGGCAAACACCACGCACAGGATATTTCGGAGTGCACATACCACGGTTATCATTAGAATAGCCACATCCCTTGCCATTTGTAGAAAAGACAGCCGCGCTATCCATAGCATCCTCCCACTTGTAAAGGCGGCCATATTTGACGCAATTGCTATCTGCATCGTTGTAACAGGAACTGCTATCCGTTTTGAAATTCAGGTTTTGTGCCATCCAAGTCTGCGCACCTATAGTTACGGTTTTATAAGTTTGTCCATCACGGACATCGATGAGAAGATTACCCTCTCGTCTTTCATCTCTAGTCTCTCGTCTGACATTCCCCTTAACGCAACGAACCGAAAATCCACTCTTTTTTAGACCACTATTTAAATCAGCCCTTTCACTGTAGTATTGCAAAAACAAGCCGTACGCATTTTCCGCATTGTCCTCCTTAGAACTCCAGAAAAATGCATAAGCGCTATCGCTATTGTAATTGCCATTGTCAAACCGCACACCCGCCGGAATCGCCGAGAATCCATAATCATCGGTACCATTTCCAAGGCTAAGCCAGCCACTTGCCGATTTAAGGATTTTTCCACCCGAAATTTGGCCGCCCACAGTCGTAAGCAACAAAGTCCAATCTTTATCCGACGGCAAGTGCCAACCGTCTGGGCACGATTCCATTGCCGCGCTCCACGTATAAAGCCGCCCGAAATTTGAACAATGATCTTCATTATCGCCATGGCAATAGCTTTCATCGGCCTTGAAATTCAAGTTCTCGGCCATCCAAACTTGCTCGCCAATTCTAATGGTCTTGTAAATTTGACCATCGCGAGAATCCTTGAACGATTCATAATTTAGGGATTTATTAAAACCGCTTTCTTCGCTTTTCTGCGGCAAATTTTTAGCGGAACTGCAAGCACTCACAACAGCAAGCAGCGAAGCGCTAACAACAGATATCAAAACAACTCGTTTATGCATAAAACCCATCCTTTACTTAGGGTAATAAATACAAAAAATAGCTAATAAACCACCTTTCTTTTTAGGTAAAAAGAATTTTCGAAAATCCAAAAAATTCACCGCGTTCAGGATGACCCCGGAACAAGTCCGGGGCAGGCTCAGAGAACTTCCTACTGTTTACTAACCACCAACCACTGTCTACTTCCTACTGTCTACTTCCTACTGTCTACTTCCTACTGTCTACTTGTACTTTCGCTACGCTCAAGTACCAAATGCTGGCCTCGGTCATGTCCAAGCAAGCTTGGCCGCGACGCTCGACCTACGCATTTGTCCTACTGTTTACTAACCACTAACCACTAACCACTAATCACTAATCACTAATCACTATATTATCTATATTATTGGCGGGGTGCCGTACCCATCGTCGGCTGAGATTATACCCC